>NZ_PYQM01000015.1:0-100567 GCF_003027595.1 Escherichia sp. 20412-1
GGGACAACTTGTGAAATTACCGACAAGAAGGGAAAGGGCCTTCCCGAGAGTGGTAAAGGAGAGGCCCTGGAAATACCCCACAGCCCCGAAAAAGAGCCAGTCAGTTGCTTAACTGACTGGCATTAGCCCCGAGAGGCGGATTTTTTATATCACCGAAGTGATTAGAAGCGGTAACCAACACCGGCAATCCAGGTGCCTACGTCAACGTTACGAATACGGCTCTGCTCGTAAGAGAAGTCCAGAGCAACGTTTTCGATTGGGTTGAACTGCAGACCCGCACCGTAGGAGAAGCCGTAGTCGCTGGTGTCGTGTTTGAAGGTCGGGTAGTTAGTATCCTGGAATTTACCGTAACCAACACCGACTACACCATAGATGCTCGCCCAGTCATTGATACGGTATGCCGGACCTGCGGTGATGCCGTAATACTGGGTTTTGTTGTAATCGCCTGCACTGTTAGTACGACTTTTTTCAGTGTAAGTGAAAGAACCGATCACACCCAGCGGGCTGTTGTCTTCTTCATAGCGGTATTTCAGGTTGAAACCGCCCATTTTGTTCATTTTGCCCTGAGCGTCGCTCTGAGCATAACCACCAGTAACGGTAGAAGTAGCAGCTACGGAAGTACCTGCGGTGAAAGCCAGAACTGCGGCCAGTGCTGAAAGACATGCAATTTTTTTCATAACCACCTCAAATGTGATTCAAATAAGTCCTAAGCTTTAAATATATCAAAAATTAATGGGAAACTCTTCGCGATTTGTGATGTCTAACGGGCCATTTCATGTAACAGAACGTTTCCACATACCGCTATCCATCTAAATTTAAATCATTTTTTCAGTGAATTGCGTAAGTATTACGCATATTTTCACTCTCACTCATCCAGATTATTCCTAATCATCAGACTAATGAGTCAATCAATCCTGGCGCATTTTAGTCAAAACGGGGAAAAATTTTTCAACAAATGCTCAACCAGCCTGCGGTATATCCAGTACACTCCACGCTTTACCTTACTATACAAACTTATGGGAGAAATGATGCCAGGGTCATTACGTAAAATGCCGGTGTGGTTACCGATATTAATATTGCTCGTTGCCATGGCATCTATTCAGGGTGGAGCCTCATTAGCAAAATCTCTTTTTCCACTGGTTGGCGCGCCCGGGGTTACTGCACTGCGTCTTGCTCTGGGGACACTGATTCTTATCGCTTTCTTTAAGCCGTGGCGGCTGCGTTTTGCCAAAGAACAACGGTTGCCACTGTTGTTTTACGGTGTATCGCTGGGTGGAATGAACTATCTTTTTTATCTTTCTATTCAGACCGTACCACTGGGAATTGCGGTTGCGCTGGAGTTCACCGGACCACTGGCGGTGGCGCTGTTCTCCTCGCGTCGTCCAGTAGATTTCGTTTGGGTTTTGCTGGCAGTGCTCGGCCTGTGGTTCCTGCTGCCGCTGGGGCAAGATGTTTCCCATGTCGATTTAACCGGCTGTGCGCTGGCTCTCGGTGCCGGTGCTTGTTGGGCTATCTACATATTAAGTGGGCAACGTGCGGGTGCTGAACACGGCCCTGCAACGGTGGCAGTTGGCTCGCTGATTGCAGCGTTAATTTTCGTGCCAATTGGCGCGTTACAGGCCGGAGAGGCTCTCTGGCACTGGGCAGTGGTTCCATTGGGTTTGGCTGTCGCAATCCTCTCGACCGCTCTGCCCTACTCGCTGGAGATGATTGCCCTCACCCGTTTGCCGACGCGAACATTTGGCACTCTGATGAGCATGGAACCGGCGCTGGCCGCCATTTCCGGGATGATTTTCCTCGGTGAGATGCTGACGCCGATACAGCTTCTGGCACTCGGTGCTATCATTGCCGCTTCAATGGGCTCCACGCTGACAGCACGCAAAGAGAACAAAATAGAAGAATTAGATATTACTTAAATTTACAATTCTGCATGGTTATGCATAACCATGCAGAATATTCCGCTTTTTTTCACCTGCTACGGCCTTATATATCCGGTTATACAAAAGCATATTTATTCCGAAAGCTTCTGATGAACAAATAAATAAGAATCGTTCTTATCATTACATATAACTTACTGAATTTATATCAGATTTTATTTTTCACGTTTATTACCGCTATTAGTGCGATAGGAACAGCCACAATAGCGAAATACATAGCCGGTGCTATACTTAATCCCGTTAATTGCTGGGACATAACATCAAGAGGATATGAAATTATGAGTACCGCTAAATTAGTTAAATCAAAAGCGACCAATCTGCTTTATACCCGCAACGATGTCTCTGACAGCGAGAAGAAAGCAACAGTAGAGTTGCTAAATCGTCAGGTTATCCAGTTTATTGATCTTTCTTTGATTACTAAACAAGCGCACTGGAATATGCGCGGCGCTAACTTCATTGCCGTACATGAAATGCTGGATGGCTTCCGTACAGCCCTGATTGATCACCTGGATACCATGGCGGAACGTGCGGTACAACTGGGCGGCGTTGCCCTTGGCACCACTCAAGTTATCAATAGCAAAACACCGCTGAAAAGCTACCCGCTGGACATCCACAACGTTCAGGATCACCTGAAAGAACTGGCAGACCGTTACGCGATTGTCGCCAATGACGTACGTAAAGCAATCGGGGAAGCAAAAGATGATGACACTGCGGATATTCTGACCGCCGCTTCCCGCGACCTGGATAAATTCCTGTGGTTTATCGAATCTAACATCGAATAAATCCATCGCTGATGGTTCAAAACTTTAGTACGCAATGAAACGGCTTCCTGACAGGAGGCCGTTTTGCTTTGCTGCCCTTCTTAATGCACTTTTTTAGTGCATTCATCTACCGTTCCCGGCTGAATAAGTAAATTTTTTGTATCCACAACATCACACAATCGTTACATAAAGATTGTTTTTTCATCAGGATTTACGCTAAATGATCATTGTGCTGACTGCACAATTTTAGCGCACCACTTTGGCGCCCCAGAATGGTGCAATCTGGGGGCATTGCCCCATAGATCGTGCAGTAAGATTTCGTCGCATCTCGAAAAATCAACGGGTTGCAAAACTGGCACGATTTTTTCATATATATGAATGTCACGCAGGGGATCGTCCCGTGGATAGAAAAAAGGAAATGCTATGAAGTCTGTATTAAAAGTTTCACTGGCTGCACTGACCCTGGCTTTTGCGGTTTCTTCTCATGCCGCGGATAAAAAATTAGTTGTCGCGACAGATACCGCTTTCGTTCCGTTTGAATTTAAACAGGGCGACAAATACGTGGGCTTTGATGTCGATCTGTGGGCGGCAATTGCTAAAGAACTGAAGTTGGATTACGAACTGAAACCGATGGATTTCAGCGGCATTATTCCGGCATTACAAACCAAAAACATCGATCTGGCACTGGCGGGCATCACTATTACCGACGAGCGTAAAAAAGCGATCGATTTCTCTGACGGCTACTACAAAAGCGGCCTGTTGGTGATGGTAAAAGCCAACAATAACGATGTGAAAAGCGTGAAAGATCTCGACGGTAAAGTCGTTGCAGTGAAGAGCGGCACGGGTTCCGTTGATTACGCAAAAACTAACATCAAAACCAAAGATCTACGTCAGTTCCCGAATATTGATAACGCCTATATGGAACTGGGCACCAACCGCGCAGACGCTGTTTTGCACGATACACCAAACATTCTGTACTTCATCAAAACCGCCGGTAACGGCCAGTTCAAAGCGGTAGGTGACTCCCTGGAAGCTCAGCAATACGGTATTGCGTTCCCGAAAGGTAGCGACGAACTGCGTGACAAGGTCAACGGCGCGTTGAAAACCCTGCGCGAGAACGGAACTTACAACGAAATCTACAAAAAATGGTTCGGTACTGAGCCGAAATAATTATTGCCTTTAATTTATGGCCCGGTGGCCTTTTGCATACCGGGCCTGCGTTTCGCCCAGCCAGTCTTCTGGCTCAGGGTATTTACACCACGGTAACAGGAACAACATATGCAGTTTGACTGGAGTGCCATCTGGCCGGCCATTCCGCTTCTGATCGAAGGCGCTAAAATGACTCTGTGGATTTCTGTCCTCGGTCTGGCTGGCGGCCTGGTGATCGGCCTGGCGGCTGGTTTTGCACGCACCTTCGGTGGTTGGATAGCCAACCACGTCGCGCTGGTCTTTATTGAAGTGATCCGCGGGACACCTATCGTCGTCCAGGTAATGTTTATCTACTTCGCCCTGCCGATGGCGTTTAACGACTTACGTATCGATCCGTTTACTGCGGCGGTGGTCACCATCATGATCAACTCCGGCGCGTACATCGCGGAAATTACCCGTGGAGCGGTATTGTCAATCCACAAAGGTTTTCGTGAAGCCGGGCTGGCGCTCGGTCTTTCACGCTGGGAAACCATTCGCTACGTGATTTTACCGCTGGCACTGCGCCGTATGCTGCCGCCACTGGGCAACCAGTGGATCATCAGCATTAAAGACACCTCGCTGTTTATTGTGATCGGCGTGGCGGAACTGACCCGTCAGGGACAAGAAATTATTGCCGGTAACTTCCGCGCCCTTGAGATCTGGAGCGCCGTAGCGGTGTTCTATCTGATTATTACCCTGGTGCTGAGCTTTGTTCTGCGTCGTCTGGAAAGAAGGATGAAAATCCTGTGATTGAATTTAAAAACGTCTCCAAGCACTTTGGGCCAACCCAGGTGCTGCACAATATCGATTTGAACATTAGCCAGGGCGAAGTGGTGGTGATTATCGGACCATCAGGTTCGGGTAAATCAACCCTGCTGCGCTGCATCAACAAACTGGAAGAAATCACCTCCGGCGATCTGATTGTCGATGGCCTGAAGGTTAACGATCCGAAAGTTGACGAGCGTCTGATTCGCCAGGAAGCAGGCATGGTGTTCCAGCAGTTTTACCTCTTCCCGCACCTGACTGCGCTTGAAAACGTAATGTTTGGCCCGCTGCGCGTGCGTGGTGCAAACAAAGAAGACGCAGAAAAACTGGCGCGTGAACTGCTGGCGAAAGTTGGCCTCGCGGAACGCGCGCATCACTACCCTTCCGAGCTTTCTGGTGGTCAGCAACAGCGTGTGGCGATTGCCCGTGCGCTGGCGGTGAAGCCGAAAATGATGTTGTTCGATGAACCGACATCGGCTCTTGATCCGGAACTGCGCCATGAAGTGCTGAAGGTCATGCAGGATCTGGCAGAGGAAGGTATGACGATGGTGATCGTAACCCACGAAATCGGTTTTGCCGAAAAAGTGGCTTCACGTCTTATCTTTATCGACAAAGGCCGGATTGCGGAAGATGGCAATCCACAGGTGTTGATCAAGAATCCGCCAAGCCAGCGTTTGCAGGAATTTTTACAGCACGTCTCTTAATAAGACACATTGCCTGATGTGCTACGCTTATCAGTCCTACAGAATATATAGCAACTTATTGAAATTGCATGAATTTGTAGGAGCGTTCACGCTGCATTCGGCAAAAAAGCCCGCACGTTGTCAGCAACCTGCTTAATATCCCTTCCTCCCTTTCACCCGAAAGGGAGGAACACCAGATTCCTCTCATTTAAAATTCCCCCTCCCCCAGCATCTATACTTATCTTTTTGCTCTATTTTCTCACTGGAGGAGTCATGCGGTGGATCCTGTTCATCCTCTTCTGCCTGCTGGGCGCACCTGCCCACGCGGTATCCATACCCGGCGTTACAACCACAACGACAACGGCTCCAACGACTGAACCGGCTCCGGAACCGGATATTGAACAAAAAAAAGCGGCCTATGGTGCACTGGCGGATGTGCTGGATAATGACACCTCGCGCAAAGAGTTGGTCGATCAGTTACGCACCGTCGCCGCCACGCCCCCCGCGGAACCCGTACCGAAGATCGTGCCGCCAACGCTGGTTGAAGAGCAAACCGTGCTACAAAAGGTGACCGAAGTCAGTCGCCATTATGGTGAAGCTCTCTCCGCACGCTTCGGGCAACTTTATCGCAATATTACTGGCTCCCCACATAAACCGTTTAATCCGCAAACCTTCAGCAACGCCCTTACCCATTTTTCCATGCTGGCCGTTTTAGTGTTTAGTTTTTACTGGCTGGTTCGCCTGTGCGCACTGCCGTTATATCGCAAAATGGGTCTGTGGGCGCGGCAGAAAAATCGTGAGCGCAGTAACTGGTTGCAGCTTCCGGCGATGATTATCGGTGCGTTTATTATCGACCTGCTGTTACTGGCACTGACATTATTTGTCGGTCAGGTTTTAAGCGACAACCTGAATGCGGGCAGCCGCACCATTGCTTTTCAACAGAGTCTGTTTCTCAATGCTTTCGCCCTGATTGAATTTTTCAAAGCTGTTTTACGCCTGATTTTCTGCCCGAACGTTGCTGAACTGCGTCCATTCTCTATTCAGGATGAGAGTGCCCGCTACTGGTGCCGCCGCCTTAGCTGGCTAAGCGGCCTGATTGGTTATGGCCTGATTGTGGCTGTACCGATTATCTCAAACCAGGTGAATGTGCAAATCGGGGCACTTGCGAACGTCATCATCATGCTGTGTATGACGGTGTGGGCGTTGTATCTGATATTCCGTAATAAAAAAGAGATTACCCAGCATTTGCTCAACTTCGCGGAACACTCACTGGCCTTTTTCAGTCTGTTTATTCGTGCTTTTGCGCTGGTGTGGCACTGGCTGGCAAGCGCCTATTTTATCGTGCTGTTTTTCTTCTCGTTATTTGACCCAGGAAACAGCCTGAAATTTATGATGGGCGCGACGGTGCGTAGCCTGGCGATTATTGGGATCGCGGCGTTTGTTTCCGGTATGTTTTCTCGCTGGCTGGCAAAAACCATTACCCTTTCGCCACACACTCAGCGTAACTATCCGGAACTGCAAAAACGGCTGAACGGCTGGCTGTCGGCGGCGCTGAAAACGGCACGTATTCTGACAGTGTGCGTAGCGGTGATGCTACTATTCAGCGCCTGGGGACTGTTCGATTTCTGGAACTGGCTGCAAAACGGCGCGGGGCAGAAAACGGTGGATATCCTGATCCGCATCGCTCTCATCCTTTTCTTCTCGGCAGTTGGCTGGACGGTACTCGCCAGTTTGATCGAAAATCGGCTGGCTTCGGATATTCATGGTCGCCCGCTGCCCAGCGCCCGCACGCGTACCCTGCTGACACTGTTTCGCAACGCGCTGGCGGTGGTAATCAGTACCATCACCATTATGATTGTGTTGTCGGAAATTGGCGTCAATATTGCGCCGCTACTGGCAGGAGCCGGAGCGTTAGGGCTGGCGATTTCCTTCGGTTCGCAAACGCTGGTGAAAGATATTATTACCGGGGTGTTTATTCAGTTTGAAAACGGCATGAATACCGGAGATTTAGTCACCATCGGGCCGCTGACCGGCACGGTTGAACGCATGTCGATTCGATCCGTGGGCGTGCGCCAGGATACCGGGGCTTATCACATTATTCCGTGGTCCTCGATAACCACCTTTGCCAACTTTGTCCGCGGCATTGGCTCTGTGGTGGCGAATTACGATGTTGATCGTCATGAAGATGCCGATAAAGCCAATCAGGCGCTAAAAGATGCCGTGGCGGAAGTGATGGAAAATGAAGAAGTTCGCGGGCTGATTATCGGTGAACCTAACTTTGCCGGAATTGTTGGCTTAAGCAATACCGCGTTTACACTGCGTGTTTCGTTTACCACGCTGCCACTCAAACAGTGGACGGTACGTTTTGCCCTCGACAGCCAGGTAAAAAAACATTTCGACCAGGCGGGTGTTCGCGCACCGGTACAGACTTATCAAGTGCTGCCTGCTCCGGGCGTTACCCCGGCAGAACCATTACTACCGGGAGAACCGACACTTCAACGCTGACGATTGGCAAAACGACGACGCTGTTCGTCGTTCATAAAGGTCCAGGCAATGAAGCGGCTCTGCTTTTGCCCCTGGGCCATCTCTTTTTTGACCACTTTTACCGCGCCAACATCCGTCAGAGCACGATACAACGGCGGTAAGTTTTCGCCACGAGAAACCAGCGAGGTGAACCACATTACCTGCTTCGCAAAGCCTTTACTCTCTTCAATCATCTTTTTGATGAAAGCCACTTCACCGCCTTCGCACCACAGCTCCTGCTGCTGACCGCCAAAGTTCAACGCATCGTCTCTGTTTAATCCGAGATTACGCCGTTTGCGCTCGCTACCAGCACGCGCTGCCGCGGCAGAGTCGTGGAACGGCGGGTTACACAAGGTTGCGTCATATTGCTCATTTTTATGGATAATGCCGTTAAAAATAGCACTATTCTCTTTTTGCCGACGCAGGCGGATGGCGCGGTTAAGCCCCGGATTGGCGCTGATGATCGCCTGCGCGCTGCTTAACGCCTGACTGTTAGTTTCAGTACCGGTAAAACGCCAGCCATATTCATGTACGCCAATCAGCGGATAAATACAGTTCGCGCCAACGCCGATATCCAGAATGCTGGCACTGGCCGGAATTGTTCCGGTCGCCTCAGCCAGTAAATCGGCAAGATGATGAATATAATCCGCCCGGCCAGGTACTGGCGGACACAGAAAACCGTCAGGAATATCCCAGTTCGCCACGGCATAAAAATGTGCCAGCAACGCCTTGTTGAGCGCCTTCACCGCCAGCGGATTGGCGAAGTCTACGCTTTGCTCACCGGCAGGGGTAAGCGTGAGAAATTGCTTCAGTTCAGGATTCACCTGACAGAGCGTGGCGAGATCGTAGCGGCTGTGATGACGGTTGCGCGGGTGCAACCCCGGTTTCTGGGCGGACATAGCATTCTCCTTTAAGCAGCGGCGTAAGATACCCGCATAACGCGGCAGGGTAAATATCTGGCTGCGTTTAACATGACTCAAAACCTTAACCTGACTGCATTTTTCAGCAATTCACCATAAAAATCAGCACCCTGCATGTCATTGATTTGTCTGGTTTTGTAAAAATACATCGTTCAAAAAACAAGCACATCTCTGTCAATTTTTTGCGTCATTCTCATCACGCAGGAGACCTACACTTATCAGGCACTACTCGTTGTATTTATGAGGATGTCATTATGAAAAAGTGCCTCGCACTACTGCTTGCTACCGTCCTGAGCGGAATCACCTTCACGGCTTATGCCGCGCAACCTCTGAGTAACCAGGACAGCGGTCAACTACGGCCAGCCGGAACCGTTTCGGCAACCGGTGCATCTAACCTAAGCGATCTGGAGGAAAAACTGGCAGAAAAAGCGCGCGAACAAGGCGCGAAAGGTTATGTCATTAATTCCGCAGGCGGAAATGATCAGATGTTCGGTACTGCAACCATCTACAAATAACCACACCAACGCAACTGCATTCGCCTCTGGATGCAGTTTTCGCCTGTTTTGTAATCAAAAAACATCAAATATGAACACAATGTAAATAAATGTATTTATTTTTCACGCAATGGGTGATAGAAAATCGCGCCAGGTGATAATGCTTATCAAAATTATTATCACTTCAAGATTGCTATTACGGGATTAACAGTGGCATCGCATCCGCAGAGACGCTTTCTCGTGACAGTGAAAATTTAAACATATAAGAAAAAGTCACCTGCCAAATGGAAAACAATCGCAATTTCCCTGCCAGACCCTTTCATTCGCTCACGTTCTTTGCCGGTCTTTGTATCGGCATCACGCCTGTGCCACAGGCTCTCGCCGCAGAAGGGCAACAAAACGCTGATGATACACTGGTTGTCGAGGCATCGACGCCTTCGCTTTATGCGCCACTTAAATCTGCCGATCCAAAATTCTCCCGCCCGGTCATCGATACCACCCGCACAATGGCGGTGATTTCTGAACAGGTGATAAAAGATCAGGGCGCAACCAACCTTACTGACGCGCTAAAAAACGTACCTGGCGTGGGCGCATTTTTTGCCGGTGAGAATGGTAATTCCACTACCGGCGACGCCATTTATATGCGCGGTGCGGATACCTCTAACAGCATTTATATTGATGGCATCCGCGATATTGGTAGTGTCTCACGTGACACTTTCAATACCGAACAGGTGGAAGTCATTAAAGGCCCATCCGGCACCGATTACGGACGCAGCGCGCCGACGGGTTCGATCAATATGATCAGTAAACAGCCACGTAATGACTCTGGTATTGACGCCTCTGCCAGTATTGGTAGCGCCTGGTTCCGTCGCGGCACACTGGACGTCAATCAGGTGATTGGTGACACCAGCGCAGTGCGCCTGAATGTGATGGGCGAAAAAACGCACGATGCCGGGCGCGATAAGGTTAAAAATGAACGTTACGGCGTCGCCCCTTCCGTGGCATTAGGCCTCGGTACGTCGACGCGTTTGTATCTCAACTATTTACACGTTACCCAGCACAACACGCCGGACGGCGGCATTCCGACCATTGGTTTGCCGGGTTATTCCGCACCTTCTGCAGGAACGGCGGCACTGAACCATTCCGGTAAGGTGGATACGCATAACTTTTATGGTACGGACTCCGATTACGACGATTCGACCACCGATACCGCCACTATGCGTTTTGAACATGACATCAGCGATAACACCACCATTCGTAATACCACCCGCTGGTCGCGCGTGAAGCAGGATTATCTGATGACGGCGATTATGGGCGGAGCATCGAATATTACCCAGCCCACCAGCAATGTGGATAGCTGGACGTGGTCACGCACGGCGAATACTAAAGATGTGAGTAATAAAATCCTCACCAACCAGACTAACCTGACGTCGGCGTTCTATACCGGTTCAATCGCCCATGATGTCAGTACCGGCGTGGAATTTACCCGCGAAACGCAGACCAACTACGGCGTTAATCCGGTGACGTTACCGCCGGTGAACATTTACCATCCTGACAGCAGCATTCATCCTGGCAGTCTGACGCGCAACGGTGCCAATGCTAACGGTCAGACAGATACCTTCGCGATTTATGCCTTCGATACGCTGCAAATCACCCGTGATTTTGAGCTGAACGGCGGGATCCGTCTGGACAATTATCATACTGAATATGACAGTGCTACCGCCTGCGGCGGCAGTGGTCGCGGTGCCGTCACCTGCCCAACTGGCGCGGCAAACGGTTCTCCGGTCACCACCGTCGACACCGCCAGGTCGGGCAATCTGGTCAACTGGAAAGCCGGGGCGCTGTATCATCTGACGGAAAATGGCAATGTCTACGTCAACTATGCTGTTTCCCAACAACCGCCTGGCGGCAGCAACTTCGCTCTTGCACAGTCTGGCAGCGGTAACAGCGCCAACCGCACCGACTTTAAACCGCAAAAAGCGAAGACCAGCGAAATTGGCACCAAATGGCAAGTGCTGGATAAACGCTTGCTACTAACTGCCGCGCTGTTCCGTACCGATATCGAAAATGAAGTTGAGCAAAACGACGACGGGACTTACTCGCAGTACGGTAAAAAGCGCGTCGAAGGCTATGAGATTTCCGTGGCTGGAAATATCACTCCCGCATGGCAGGTGATTGGCGGATATACCCAGCAAAAAGCGACCATTAAAAATGGTGCGGACGTGGCTCAGGATGGTTCGTCATCACTGCCGTATACGCCAGAACACGCCTTTACCTTATGGAGCCAGTATCAGGCAACGGATGATATCTCCATTGGTGCAGGCGCACGCTATATCGGCAGTATGCATAAAGGTTCTGACGGCGCGGTGGGAACTCCGGCGTTTACTGAAGGTTATTGGGTTGCCGATGCCAAATTGGGCTATCGCGTCAATCGCAACCTCGATTTCCAGTTAAACGTCTACAACCTGTTTGATACCAATTACGTGGCCTCGATTAACAAGAGCGGCTACCGCTATCATCCGGGCGAGCCAAGAACCTTCCTGCTCACCGCCAATATGCATTTCTGATTCAGATATGGGGCGCAGGGCTTACTAAGATTGATGGCGAGAACAGGACTGCCTGATGCGCTGCGCTTATCAGGCCTACAAGGTTGTGCAACACGTTGAGTTCACATCATTTGGTAGGCCGGATAAGGCATTCACGCCGCATCCGGCATGAACAAAGCACCTGCTGTTAAAAATCGGTGTGGGGTGAAGCCCCACTTTTTGGAGAACTTGTATGATGTACCACATTCCCGGCGTGTTATCGCCACAGGACGTCGCGCGTCTTCGTGAACAACTGGAACAAGCCGAATGGATTGATGGTCGTGTCACCACTGGCGCGCAGGGCGCACAAGTTAAGAGCAATCAGCAAGTGGACACCCGCAGCGCGTTATATGCCGCATTGCAAACTGAGGTGTTTAACGCGGTTAACCAACATGCTCTGTTCTTTGCCGCTGCCTTGCCGCGTACCCTATCCACGCCGCTGTTTAATCGTTATCAGAACAATGAAACCTATGGTTTTCATGTGGATGGCGCAGTACGCAGTCATCCGCAAAACGGCTGGATGCGCACAGACCTTTCTGCGACGCTGTTTTTGAGCGATCCACAAAGCTATGAAGGCGGCGAACTGGTCGTCAATGACACCTTCGGGCAGCATCGGGTAAAACTCCCGGCAGGCGATCTGGTGTTGTATCCTTCGAGTAGCCTGCACAGCGTAACGCCCGTCACGCGCGGCGTGCGGATGGCCTCGTTTATGTGGATCCAGTCGATGATCCGCGATGATAAAAAGCGCGCCATGCTATTCGATTTGGACAACAATATTCAGTCGCTGAAAAACCGCTTTGGTGAAGGTGAAGAAATCCTGTCGCTACTCAATCTTTATCACAATCTGCTGCGAGAATGGTCGGAGATATGACAATTGAACTGCCGGAGTTTGTCCCTATATTAGCTACACTTAATTGTACAAGCATTGATATGGGGAGGACGATATGGCATCCGGTTGGGCTAATGATGACGCCGTCAACGAACAGATCAACAGTACAATTGAAGATGCGGTTGCCCGCGCTCGGGATGAAATCCCGCGTGGTGAAAGCCTGTATGAATGTGAAGAGTGCGGTGCTCCCATCCCGCAGGCCCGTCGGGAAGCCATTCCTGGCGTGCGCTTATGCATCCACTGCCAGCAGGAGAAAGATTTACAAAAACATTCTTATACAGGATATAATCGCAGAGGCTCGAAGGACAGCCAGTTACGTTAACTACAACTGGCATGGAGTACAGCAAGTATAATTTGCATTTTGCGTGGCATTCCGTGCCTTTAACGCAGCCGTAACTGACACGCGGTACAAAATTGAATCATAAGCACGACAAATAGATGAATTATCAGCATCTTAGATATCAATCAATTTATTTGAATAAGGCGGTCAATTCTCTTCGATTTTATCTCTCGTGAAAAAACGTGATACTCATCACATCGACGAAACAACGTCACTTAAACAAAATCACCTGCGAGAGATTAATTATGAAAACTATCAATACTGTTGTTGCTGCTATGGCTCTTTCAACTCTGTCATTTGGCGTGTTCGCGGCACAACCGGTAACGGCATCCCAGGCACAAAGCATGAATAAAATCGGCGTAGTTTCTGCCGATGGCGCATCCACCCTCGACGCGCTGGAAGCAAAACTGGCAGAAAAAGCTGCGGCGGCTGGTGCCAGTGGATACAGCATTACTTCTGCCACCAACAACAATAAATTAAGCGGAACTGCGGTTATCTATAAGTAATTCCAAGGCCGGATAAGGTGTTTACGTCGCATCCGGCAACAAGTGCCTGATGCGACGCTACCGCGTCTTATCAGGCCTACAAAATCCGAACCGTTGACCGGCATCCGGCAAAAGAATTTCCCTGTCTGTTTACCGACAGACGCATGTGCTCTAACCCTCATTGATCCTATGTTACCCTTGTTTGCCCGTCCGTCACTGGACGGGCTTTTTTTCGCTGGCTGACTATTGGCAGAAAGTCTGCAACGTCGCTTCTGGTACACCAATTTGCCGCGCCGCGTCACAAATCGCCTGCCAGCTCCCGGCATCTAACGGGATCCCCAGCTCCTGCCGTTCACGGCGCATATTCACTTCCCATTCGCCTGGCAGCAAAATCGGCTTATCTTCATCATGCGGCGAAGCTTTCACCCACTCGGCAAAGGCTTCGGTCTGCTCTGCACAATCTGGCGCGCCGAACAATTCCGGGTTAACGATGATGGTGGTCATACAGTTAAGAATGGTATCGGGGCTGGTTTGTAACGTTTCCTGATGGGTCGTTTTGCCGCCGGAAAGCGCACCACCAAGAATTTCGCACATCGCCGCCAGGGCATAACCTTTATGTTCGGCAAAGGTCAGCAGTGATCCCAACGGTGACTCCTGCATCACTGCCGGATTGGTCGTCGGCACGCCGTTAACATCAATCAGGCAGCCTGGCGGTACGGGCACACCTTTATGCCAGGCGACACGGGTTTTGCCAAATGCAATGGCGCTGGTGGCATAATCAAGCAACAGCGGGAAGTTATCCTTTCGTGGAAAGACCACGCAGAACGGATTGGTGCCGAAGCGACGATCGCGACCATGGAACGGTGCCACCATCGGAATCCCCACTACGCTCACAAAGTGAACAGAGACAAACCCCGCCGCTGCGCACTGTTCCGCCCAGTAACCGATACGCCCGATATGATGAGAGTTACGCAGTGCCACAGCAGCAATTCCGTGCTGACGCGCTTTTTCAATGCCAAGTGTCATGGCCTCGTACGCCGCCACCTGACCGAATGCACGATCGCCATCAAGCGTGACCACTGCCCCCGCATCTTTGACAATTTTAGCGTGATGGTTGATTTGCAAAGAACCCAGTTGCCAGGAATGCACATAGCTCGGGATCATGCCAATCCCATGTGAATCATGCCCTGCCAGATTTGCCGCAATTAAATGATCTGCTACTAGTTTTGCTTCCTGTTCCTCGCTACCCATCTGACGAAACACAGTCAGAATAAAGTTGTGCAGCGTCCGGGCATGAAAGCGATGACCACTTGCCATAGTTAACTCCTGTTTATGTTATATGCCTGTTGCTTTTTTATGCTGCGCGCCGCACGCGGGAAGGTCAATAAATATGCTGCAATTTCATGTTGCTGTGGAGTAAAGGCCGGATGACGCTCATCATCCGGCAGGGGGAGAAATTAAAATGATTGCTTAACGCGCGCCAGGCCATCGCTAACGGATGCCACTTCGCCCGCCGCCACCAGGCAGCAAGCCATCTGGATTTTTAGTGATTTGGGAATCGGTTCGCTGCCTGCCAGACAACGCTCAATCCACTTCGCGGTGGTTTCCGGGTCTTTTGCTTCTGGCAGTATCAGTAGCTCACTGCCTGCATCGTCCTGTTTTTCATACAGCACCCGCGTTCCTTCGCGATCAATCAGATTGATTTGCGGACAGCGTTGCGGATTTGCATACACTTCGCCTTCGGTGCCGTGCATTAACAGCGCCCTCCCACCGATGTCGTTAAAGAATTTCGCCACCCGCCCGACATATTCCGGATGCGAAACACTGGAAAGACGCAGCGCATCACCTTCAGCAAATGGCGTCGCCAGTTTCGCCAGCGTATGCGCACTGTTACGCACGCCCATCCGCCAGCGCATCGCCAGTTGTTTTTCCAGCGGCGGGCAAAACGCGCCTACAGGCATAAACACAGGTTGATGTTCGTCGAGCTTCGCCTGCGCCTGGCCGCCGTGCAGCGTTGGCGTAATCCCCATCAGTTCGAAAATGGTTTCGCTCAGCACGCGGGTCGGATCTTCGCTAACACCGTGAACCACTACTGGAAAACCGAGTTTGTGCAGCAGGATCGCCAGCAATGGCGTCAGGTTGGCCTGTTTCCGTGCACCGTTGTAACTGGGAATAACAACAGGAATCGGCTTGCCAACAGGGGGCGTCAACTTGATGGTGTGATTTTGCATGGCTTCGTAAAAGCCGAGCATCTCTGCTTCCCCTTCCCCTTTGATACGCAGCGCCATCAATACGCCGCCCAACTCAAGGTCAGGTACTTCACCGTTGAGCATATGGGCATACAGGCCGCGCGCCGTATCCTGGTCTAAATCGCGCGCATGGTTTTTGCCGCGCCCGATCTCTTTGATGATTTTGCGATAGTCCATTTATGACTCCTTACCTGACTCACATCATTAACGCCGCCGACGGCGTGGGGATTTTGCTTTTTCTTTCTTTTTAACTATACCTTCAGGGACTTCTGGTTGCTCAATCGGAAACACCGGTAAGGCATCAAGTAACCGCTTGCCGTAGTTTTTGGTTAACAAGCGTTTATCATAAATCACCACTTCACCCCAGCAACTGTGGCTTCGAATCAGACGCCCAACTTGCTGAATCAGGTTAAACGAGGCGCTCGGCAGGCTTTGTACCTCAAAGGGATAACGATTAAGACTTTTTAGCCATTCGCCTTCGGTGATCACCACCGGGCTGTCGATGGGGGGAAAGGCGATTTTATGAATATGCACCTGACTTAGCAGGTCACCTTTCAGATCAAGGCCTTCGGCAAAAGACTGTAAACCTACCAATACACTGCGCTCACCGTTAGCAACGCGTTTACGATGCAGTTCAACTAAGCGGTAGCGAGGCTGATCGCCCTGCACCAGCAACATCAGACGTAAATCCGTCACATAGTCGAGAAATCGCTGCATCGCCCGCCCGCTGGCAAACAACACCAACATGCCGAGATGTTTTTTGCTCTCTACCTGCTCACGGAAAAAGGCCGCCATTTCGGCAATATGCTGCTCTTCGTTGTCAATGGACGGTTCATAACGCATCTGCGGAATGACAATTTTGCCCTGTTCGCAGTGGTTGAAGGGGGAATCCAGCGCCACAAAGCGATCGCCCGCTTTCTCTTTCAACCCACTCATCTCCTGCAAACGCGAAAAACTGTTCAGCGAACGCAAGGTTGCAGAAGTGATAATAATGTGCGGAATACTGCGCCACAGCAGCCTTTCGAGTTGATCGCTGACGCGGATCCCCACACAGTGAAACCAGAGATGTAGCTGCCCGTCGCGTTCTTCCCGCGTCGCCCATTTGGTTACCGGCGCACCAGAAGATTGCGCCAGAGACGCCAGCCGCCAGAGTTTGCTCTGCGCCTCAAACATCCCCAGCGCGCGGTTCATCTGCAAAATCAGTCGATGCAAACGCACAATGTCATGGCTACCGGTTTTCTCACTTAAATCATTGAGGAATAACTCAGCCAGACCACGCAGCATCTCGGTCAGTTTTGCCAGCCGCTGGCAGATCTCCAGTACTTCATCCGGCAATTCGCCCATCGCAAAACGGTGCTCTGCCTCTTGCCCGGCAGGCATATAGAGATTGAGGATGTTGTTTAAAGAGGCGATAAGCTCATACAACTCTTCACAATGCGCATTCAACCGTTCAGGGATCGCCAGCGGTGGAATGGTCTTCGGGCGAAACTGCTCCATGCAGGTGGCGACCAGTTTTGTGAACAGATCCAGTTGTAGCCGATACCAGGGTGCAGTAATTTCCGCGCTCATTTCCAGCGCATCCCGCGCCACGTCCGGCAGGTGATGACCTTCATCCAGCACCAGCAGCAAATTTTTCGGTTCTGGCAATACCGCTTCGCTTTCCATCGCCGCCATCACCAGCGCATGGTTTGCCACTACCACTTCCGCTTCCTGAATTTCCCGGCGGGCAACAAAAAACGGACATTCGCGGTAGTAATAACAGTTACGGTTGAGGCAACTGGCTTTGTCGGTACTCAGACGACGCCAGAGATCGTCATCAATGGCGATATCAGTGTGATCGCGCAGGCCATCCCATTTATAAGTATCGAGATCGCCCTTCAGCTTTGCACAACGTTTTTGTTCTTCCTGATTGTTCGGTGTCAGTTCATCGTCGAGAAACGCGAGCAGATCCTGTTGTGTGGGTTCGGTACTGGCAAGCGCCGTCAGGTTACGCGGGCAAACGTAGCGCCCACGCCCGAAAGCGGCGGTGAATTTTAGATCGGGAATGATCTTTTTCAGCAGCGGCAAATCTTTGCTGTAGATCTGATCCTGCAACGCCACGTTAGCGGTACTCACCACCAGCGTTTTTTGCTCTTCGCGGGCAATGGCGATGCCGGGGATCAAATAGGAGAGCGTTTTCCCAACGCCGGTGGGGGCTTCAATCGCCAGATGCCGCCCTTCTTCTCCGGCCAGTGTTTTGGCGACATCCGCAATCATCTGCCGCTGCGGCGCACGGGGAATAAAGTCGGGGATCTGTTCCTGAAGCGCCTTATACCAGGCGGCAATTTGCGCTTTAAGCGCGGCGGTTAATGCCATGAGAAAACCTGAAATACTGTATAAACAGCCAATATTGTGGCATTTTTCAGTTTTCAGGGGTAATGATTTTTCTGTTTCTGGAAAGTGGCTCGCAATAACCTCCAGGATAATACGGTCTAATTCCTGTTCGACAACAAAGGATTCAACACGTCATGCAAGACACCATCATAAATTTCTACAGCACCAGTGACGACTACGGGGATTTTTCTAACTTTGCCGCCTGGGCCATCAAGATTGACGGCAAAACCTGGCCCACCTCAGAACACTATTTTCAGGCACAAAAGTTCCTTGATGAAAAATACCACGAAGAGATCCGCCGGATTTCCTCACCCATGATCGCCGCGCGTATGGGGCGTGACCGTTCTAAGCCCCTGCGTAAAAACTGGGAGTCGATAAAAGAAGAGGTGATGCGCAAAGCGCTTCGCGCTAAATTCGAACAACACGCAGAACTGCGCGCGCTCCTGCTGGCAACCGCGTCAGCGAAACTGGTTGAGCATACGAAAAATGATGCTTACTGGGGAGATGGCGGTAATGGTCAGGGCAAGAATCGCCTGGGCTACCTTTTAATGGAGCTGCGCGAACAATTGGCTGCGGAGAAGTAACGCATCGGGTGGCTTGTGGGCGGTAAAACAGAGAAATCTTTTTGCCGCGCTTGCAAATTGCTGACTAGCGCTTGTAGTGATATGCCGGATGCGGCGCGAACACCTTATCCGGCATACAAGTTGTTAAAATTCAATATATTGTAGGAACCACGTAGGCCTGATAAGCGTAGCGCATCAGGCAGTTTTGCGTTTGTCATCAGTCTCAGATGCCGGGCATTACCCGGCATAAAAGATTACTGAGCTGCGGCAGGTTTACGCGGACGGCGGCGACGTTGTTGCTCGCCTGCCGGTTTGGCATCACCAAGACGACGAGACGGTTTTGCTGCAGGCTTCGCGTTACCAGCCTTCGCACCGCTTTCTGCGCGACGCGGTTGCAGTTGACTACGACCACCGCTCTGCCCACGACCACCGCCGCTGCGTTGCTGGCGACCGTTCTGGATCGGTTCGGCTTTAATTGACGGATCCGGCTCATAGCCCGGAACAGCGATACGCGGGATCTCTTTTTTCAGCAGTTTTTCGATATCGCGCAACAGTTTGTGCTCATCAACACACACCAGCGATAACGCTTCGCCGGTGGCTGCGGCACGACCGGTACGCCCGATGCGGTGCACGTAATCTTCCGGTACGTTTGGCAGCTCATAGTTGACGACGTGTGGCAACTCTTCGATATCCAGGCCACGCGCGGCGATATCGGTCGCCACCAGCACACGAATATCACCTGATTTAAAATCGGCCAACGCACGAGTACGCGCACCTTGCGATTTATTACCGTGGATCGCCGCACTGCGGATGCCATCTTTATTTAGCTGTTCTGCCAGATGGTTGGCACCATGTTTGGTACGTGTAAACACCAGCACCTGCTGCCAGTTACCTTTACCAATCATGTGCGACAGTAATTCCCGTTTGCGTTTCTTATCAACAAAATGAACGTGCTGGGTCACTTGCTCAGAGGCGGTATTACGGCGCGCCACTTCGATTTCCAGCGGGTTATGCAGCAGTTTTTCTGCCAGCGCTTTAATCTCGTCAGAGAAAGTCGCGGAGAACAGCAGGTTCTGGCGTTTCGCGGGCAGCTTTGTTAACACACGGCGAATATCGTGGATAAAGCCCATATCGAGCATACGGTCAGCTTCATCAAGGACGAGGATTTCTATCTGATCCAGTTTCACCGCATTCTGGTGTTCCAGGTCCAGCAGACGCCCGGGCGTTGCCACCAGCACATCAACACCGCCGCGCAGTTTCATCATCTGCGGGTTAATGCTGACGCCGCCAAACACCACCAGCGAACGAATGTTCAGGTATTTGCTGTAATCACGGACGTTTTCGCCAATCTGCGCCGCCAGTTCACGGGTCGGGGTGAGGATCAACGCACGAACCGGACGACGCCCTTTGGCGTGCGGCTCACGGGAAATCAGGTGTTGCAGTAGCGGCAGCGTAAAGCCCGCTGTTTTACCCGTGCCGGTCTGGGCACTGGCCATCAGATCACGGCCTTCCAGTACTGCGGGGATCGCCTGCTGCTGAATAGGGGTGGGTTCACGGTAACCTTGCTCGGCAACGGCGCGCAGGATATCAGGGCTTAAACCCAAAGAATCGAAAGACATAACTACTCCGAACCGCCCCGACCGTTACCGGTGTAGTTTTCAGGGAGATACTGAAAAGGAAAATGACAAAAACCACAATGTCATGAGGGAGCGGAGTGTAGCAGTTTTTGTGACGCAGCGCATAAATTATCCCTGTGACTGGCGTTGCTAAAATTCTTAGCCATACTGGACAACGCTAAAAATGAGTCATAATCTTAATCAATCATTTGATTAAGAATGGGCTGTGCGATGAATAGTCCTGCCATGACAACCAAAGGTGAACAGGCCAAAAAACAGCTAATTGCTGCGGCACTGGCACAGTTTGGTGAGTATGGAATGAACGCCACCACCCGCGATATCGCCGCCCAGGCCGGGCAGAATATCGCAGCCATCACCTATTACTTCGGTTCGAAAGAAGATTTATACCTCGCCTGCGCCCAGTGGATTGCCGATTTTATTGGCGAGCAGTTCCGTCCGCACGCCGAGGAAGCCGAACGCTTGTTCGCACAACCACAGCCGGATCGCGCCGCTATCCGCGAACTGATCCTTCGCGCTTGCAGGAACATGATTCAACTGCTCACCCAGGATGATACCGTCAACCTCAGCAAGTTTATCTCCCGTGAGCAGCTCTCTCCCACGGCGGCCTACCATCTGGTGCATGAACAGGTGATTAGTCCGCTACACAGCCACCTTACGCGCCTGATTGCCGCCTGGACCGGCTGTGACGCCAACGATACCCGCATGATCCTCCATACTCATGCGCTGATTGGCGAGATTCTGGCGTTTCGTCTCGGCAAAGAAACGATTCTGTTACGTACCGGCTGGACCGCGTTCGATGAAGAAAAGACCGAACTGATTAACCAGACGGTAACCTGTCATATCGACCTGATTTTGCAAGGATTATCGCAAAGGAGTTTGTAGTGATGAAAAAACCTGTCGTGATTGGACTGGCGGTAGTGGTACTTGCCGCCGTGGTTGCCGGAGGCTACTGGTGGTATCAAAGCCGCCAGGATAACGGCCTGACGCTGTATGGCAACGTGGATATTCGCACTGTTAATCTTAGCTTCCGTGTCGGTGGTCGCGTTGAATCTCTGGCGGTAGACGAAGGTGATGCCATCAAAGCGGGTCAGGTGCTGGGCGAACTGGATCACAAGCCGTATGAGATTGCGCTGATGCAGGCGAAAGCAGGCGTTTCGGTGGCGCAGGCACAATATGATCTGATGCTTGCCGGTTATCGCGATGAAGAAATCGCCCAGGCTGCCGCTGCCGTAAAACAGGCGCAGGCCGCTTACGACTATGCGCAGAATTTCTATGCTCGTCAGCAAGGATTGTGGAAAAGCCGCACTATTTCGGCAAACGACCTGGAAAATGCCCGCTCCTCGCGTGACCAGGCCCAGGCAACGCTGAAATCAGCACAGGATAAATTGCGTCAGTACCGTTCCGGTAACCGTGAACAGGACATCGCCCAGGCGAAAGCCAGCCTCGAACAGGCGCAGGCGCAACTGGCGCAGGCGGAGCTGAATTTACAGGACTCAACGTTGGTAGCCCCCTCTGATGGCACGCTGTTAACCCGCGCGGTAGAGCCTGGCACAGTGCTCAATGAAGGTGGCACGGTGTTTACCGTTTCACTAACGCGTCCGGTGTGGGTGCGTGCCTATGTCGATGAGCGCAATCTCGACCAGGCCCAACCGGGCCGCAAAGTGCTGCTCTATACCGATGGTCGCCCGGACAAGCCGTATCACGGGCAGATTGGTTTCGTTTCGCCAACCGCTGAATTTACCCCGAAAACCGTCGAAACGCCGGATCTGCGCACCGACCTTGTCTATCGCCTGCGGATTGTGGTGACCGACGCCGATGATGCGTTACGCCAGGGAATGCCAGTAACGGTGCAATTCGGTGACGAGGCAGGACATGAATGATGCCGTTATCACGCTAAACGGCCTGGAAAAACGCTTTCCGGGTATGGACAAGCCCGCCGTCGCACCGCTCAACTGTACCATTCATGCCGGTTATGTTACGGGGCTGGTGGGGCCGGATGGCGCGGGTAAAACCACGTTGATGCGGATGCTGGCCGGATTACTGAAACCCGACAACGGCAGTGCTACGGTCATTGGCTTTGATCCGATCAAAAACGACGCTGCGTTACACGCGGTGCTCGGCTATATGCCGCAGAAATTCGGTCTGTATGAAGATCTCACGGTGATGGAGAATCTTAATCTGTACGCGGATTTGCGCAGCGTAACCGGTGAAGCGCGAAAACAGACGTTTGCTCGCCTGCTGGAGTTTACTTCTCTTGGCCCATTTACCGGACGCCTGGCGGGTAAGCTCTCTGGCGGGATGAAACAAAAACTCGGGCTGGCCTGTACCCTGGTGGGTGAGCCGAAAGTGTTACTGCTCGATGAACCCGGCGTCGGCGTAGACCCCATCTCACGGCGCGAGCTGTGGCAGATGGTGCACGAACTGGCAGGCGAAGGGATGCTGATCCTCTGGAGTACCTCATATCTCGATGAAGCCGAACAGTGCCGTGACGTATTGCTGATGAACGAAGGTGAGTTGCTGTATCAGGGAGAACCGAAGGCTCTGACGCAAACCATGGCCGGACGTAGCTTTCTGATGACCAGCCCGCACGAAAGCAACCGCAAACTGCTGCAACGAACGCTGAAACTGCCGCAGGTCAGCGACGGGATGATTCAGGGGAAATCAGTACGTCTGATCCTCAAAAAAGAGGCCACACCAGACGATATTCGCCGCGCCGACGGAATGCCGGAAATCAACATCAACGAAACCACACCTCGCTTTGAAGATGCGTTTATTGATTTGCTGGGCGGTGCCGGAACCTCAGAATCACCGCTGGGCGCAATATTGCATACGGTAGAAGGCTCACCGGACGAGACGGTGATCGAAGCGAAAGAGCTGACCAAGAAGTTTGGCGATTTTGCCGCCACCGATCACGTCAATTTTGCCGTCAAACGCGGTGAAATCTTTGGTTTGCTGGGGCCAAACGGTGCGGGGAAATCCACCACCTTTAAGATGATGTGCGGCTTGCTGGTACCGACCTCCGGTCAGGCGCTGGTGCTGGGAATGGATCTGAAAGAGAGTTCCGGTAAAGCACGCCAGCATCTCGGCTATATGGCGCAAAAATTTTCGCTGTATGGCAACCTGACAGTCGAACAGAATTTACGCTTTTTCTCCGGCGTGTATGGCTTACGCGGTCGGGCGCAGACTGAAAAAATCACCCGTATGAGCGAGGCGTTCGGCCTGAAAAGCATTGCCTCACATGCTACCGATGAACTGCCATTAGGTTTTAAGCAGCGGCTGGCGCTGGCCTGCTCGTTGATGCATGAACCGGATATTCTGTTTCTCGATGAACCCACTTCCGGCGTCGATCCCCTCACCCGCCGCGAGTTTTGGCTACATATCAACAGCATGGTAGAGAAAGGTGTCACGGTGATGGTCACCACCCACTTTATGGATGAAGCGGAATATTGCGACCGCATCGGACTGGTGTATCGCGGGAAACTGATTGCCAGCGGCACGCCGGACGATTTGAAAGCGCAATCGGCCAATGATGAGCAACCCGACCCCACGATGGAGCAAGCCTTTATTCAGTTGATCCACGACTGGGATAAGGAGCATGGCAATGAGTAATCCGATCCTGTCCTGGCGTCGCGTGCGAGCGCTGTGCGTTAAAGAGACGCGGCAGATCATTCGCGATCCGAGTAGCTGGCTGATTGCGGTGGTGATCCCGCTGTTGCTACTGTTTATTTTTGGCTACGGCATTAACCTCGACTCCAGCAAGCTGAGGGTCGGAATATTGCTTGAACAGCGTAGCGAAGCGGCGCTGGATTTCACCCACACCATGACAGGCTCACCTTATATCGACGCCACTATCAGCGATAATCGCCAGGAATTAATCGCCAAAATGCAGGCGGGGAAAATTCGTGGTCTGGTGGTGATTCCGGTGGATTTCGCGGAACAGATGGAGCGTGCCAACGCCACCGCGCCAATTCAGGTGATTACCGACGGCAGCGAGCCAAATACCGCCAACTTTGTGCAGGGTTATGTCGAAGGGATCTGGCAGATCTGGCAAATGCAGCGAGCGGAAGACAACGGGCAGACTTTTGAGCCGCTTATTGATGTCCAGACTCGCTACTGGTTTAACCCGGCGGCGATTAGCCAGCACTTTATTATTCCCGGTGCTGTAACCATTATCATGACGGTGATCGGCGCGATCCTCACCTCGCTGGTGGTGGCGCGGGAGTGGGAACGCGGCACTATGGAGGCTTTGCTCTCTACGGAGATTACCCGCACGGAACTGCTGCTGTGTAAGCTGCTCCCCTATTACGTCCTCGGCATGCTGGCAATGCTGCTGTGTATGCTGGTGTCGGTATTTATTCTCGGTGTGCCATATCGCGGTTCGCTGCTGATTCTGTTTTTTATCTCCAGCCTGTTTTTACTCAGTACGCTGGGGATGGGGCTGCTGATTTCAACGATTACCCGCAACCAGTTCAACGCCGCACAAGTCGCACTGAACGCCGCGTTCTTGCCGTCGATTATGCTCTCTGGCTTTATTTTTCAGATCGACAGTATGCCTGCGGTGATCCGCGCGGTGACGTACATTATTCCCGCACGTTATTTCGTCAGCACCCTGCAAAGCCTGTTTCTCGCCGGGAATATTCCGGTAGTGCTGGTCGTGAATGTGCTGTTTTTGATCGCTTCGGCGGTGATGTTTATCGGTCTGACGTGGCTGAAAACCAAACGTCGACTGGATTAGGGAGAAGAGCATGTTTCATCGCTTATGGACGTTAATTCGCAAAGAGTTGCAGTCGCTGCTGCGCGAACCGCAGACGCGCGCGATTCTGATTTTACCCGTGCTGATTCAGGTGATCCTGTTCCCGTTCGCCGCCACGCTGGAAGTAACCAACGCCACCATCGCCATTTACGACGAAGATAACGGCGCACATTCGGTAGAACTGACCCAACGTTTTGCCCGCGCCAGCGCCTTTACCCATGTGTTGCTGCTGAAAAGTCCACAGGAGATCCGCCCGACCATCGACACGCAAAAGGCGTTATTGCTGGTGCGCTTCCCGCCTGATTTCTCGCGCAAGCTGGATACCTTCCAGACCGCGCCGTTGCAATTAATTCTCGACGGACGTAACTCCAACAGTGCGCAAATCGCCGCCAACTACCTGCAACAAATCGTCAAAAACTATCAGCAGGAGCTGCTGGAAGGAAAGCCGAAGCCAAACAACAGCGAGCTGGTGGTGCGCAACTGGTATAACCCGAACCTCGACTACAAATGGTTCGTGGTGCCATCACTGATCGCCATGATCACCACTATCGGCGTAATGATCGTCACTTCGCTTTCTGTTGCCCGCGAACGTGAACAGGGAACGCTCGATCAGTTGCTGGTTTCGCCCCTCACCACCTGGCAGATATTTATTGGTAAAGCCGTCCCTGCGTTAATTGTCGCCACGTTCCAGGCCACCATTGTGCTGGCGATTGGTATCTGGGCGTATCAAATCCCCTTCGCCGGTTCGCTGGCGCTGTTCTACTTTACGATGGTGATTTACGGTTTATCGCTGGTGGGCTTCGGTCTGTTGATTTCATCACTTTGTTCAACGCAACAGCAGGCGTTTATCGGCGTATTTGTCTTTATGATGCCTGCAATCCTGCTTTCCGGTTACGTTTCGCCGGTGGAGAACATGCCAGTATGGCTGCAAAACCTGACGTGGATTAACCCTATCCGCCACTTTACAGACATTACCAAGCAGATCTATTTGAAGGATGCGAGTCTGGATATTGTGTGGAATAGTTTGTGGCCGTTACTGGTGATAACGGCCACAACAGGATCAGCGGCGTACGCGATGTTTAGACGCAAGGTGATGTAACTTTTTATCTTTCGCCAGTAGCGACACTACCGCCGGGCCGGCAAGGATCGCCAGCCCTGCAATTGCCAGCAAATAGTTATTTTCCAGCACGCGGGACAACAGCCACAGCACAATCAGCGCCGCGCCAAAATACCAGGTGGTGGTCAACTCTTCCAGCACATCTGCTACCTCGCGCCAGCGTTGCTCAGGATGACGCTGTAACACCAGCATCATCACTACTGTTACACAATACAGCACGCATAACCCTACGCCGACATGAACCAGCGTCTTACTCATCCAGCCCATAACCAGCAGCGCCACTACCAGTAAATGCAACATAATCTGCCAGCAACTTAGGCCAGTTGCGACACGAACGCGTTGTTGCCACTTCATGGCTTCTCTCCTGAAGAATTTATCTCTACTAATTCAGAGTACCGAACTTTACGGAAAATTCCGTAAGACCGCACCTTTTTGTGACGCCGACTACACTATTTCAATGAGATAAGAGGCAAAAACAGGAAAATTATGCCCGACCAAACACAACATTTTTCGTTCAAGGTGCTCACCATCAATATTCACAAAGGCTTTACAGCATTTAACCGACGCTTCATTTTGCCGGAACTTCGCGACGCCGTGCGTGCCGTCAGCGCCGATATCGTCTGCCTGCAGGAAGTGATGGGGGCGCACGAAGTCCATCCACTGCATGTGAAGAACTGGCCCGATACTTCGCACTACGAGTTTCTTGCCGACACCATGTGGAGTGATTTTGCCTACGGACGTAATGCTGTATACCCGGAAGGGCATCACGGGAACGCGGTGCTGTCACGCTATCCCATTGAACATTATGAGAATCGCGATGTTTCGGTCGATGGCGCGGAAAAGCGCGGCGTGCTTTATTGCCGCATTGTTCCGCCAGTCACGGGGAAAGCGATTCATGTGATGTGCGTGCATCTCGGCTTGCGGGAGGCGCACCGTCAGGCGCAGCTTGCGATGCTTGCTGAATGGGTGAATCAACTACCGAACGGCGAACCAGTATTAGTCGCGGGAGATTTCAACGACTGGCGGCAAAAAGCCAATCATCCCTTAAAAGTACTGGCTGGGCTGGATGAGATATTTACCCGCGCCCACGGACGCCCGGCGCGAACATTTCCGGTGCAATTTCCCGTTCTTCGTCTGGACAGGATTTACGTCAAAAACGCCAGTGCCAGTGCGCCCACAGCGCTGCCGCTGCGGACCTGGCGACATCTTTCTGACCATGCCCCTTTGAGTGTGGAGATCCATCTATGAAATGTGGTTGGCGCGAAGGGAACAAGATTCAGTTACTGGAAAACGGCGAGCAATATTACCCTGCTGTGTTTAAAGCGATTAACGAAGCAGAGCAACGCATCATCCTTGAGACATTTATCTGGTTTGAAGATGACGTCGGCAAACAGCTACATGCGGCGCTGCTGGCAGCGGCGCAACGTGGGGTTAAAGCGGAAGTCTTGCTGGATGGCTATGGTTCGCCAGATCTCAGCGATGAATTTGTCAGCGAACTGACCGCGGCTGGCGTGGTATTTCGTTATTACGATCCTCGTCCTCGCCTGTTCGGTATGCGCACGAATGTGTTCCGCCGGATGCATCGCAAAATTGTGGTCATCGATACACGAATCGCCTTTATCGGCGGGATAAATTACTCCGCCGAGCATATGTCCAGCTACGGCCCACTGGCCAAACAGGATTACGCGGTGCGGCTGGAAGGGCCGATTGTTGAAGATATTCTGCAGTTTGAGCTGGAAAACTTGCCTGGGCAGAGCGCGGCACGCCGCTGGTGGCGACGTCACCATAAAGCGGAAGAAA
Source organism: Escherichia sp. 20412-1 (assembly GCF_003027595.1). Classification (NCBI taxonomy): domain Bacteria; kingdom Pseudomonadati; phylum Pseudomonadota; class Gammaproteobacteria; order Enterobacterales; family Enterobacteriaceae; genus Escherichia; species Escherichia sp. 20412-1. The sequence goes on from NZ_PYQM01000015.1 coordinate 28,063, forward strand.
ACCGCCAACCGGGGGAAGCGCAAGTATTACTGGTCTGGCGCGATAACGAAGAACATCGCAGCGATATCGAGCGCCACTATTTGAAAATGCTCACTCAGGCGCGGCGGGAAGTGATTATCGCCAACGCCTACTTCTTTCCCGGCTATCGATTTTTACACGCCTTACGTAAAGCGGCACGGCGCGGGGTGCGGATCAAACTGATTATTCAGGGTGAACCGGATATGCCGATTGTCAGGGTTGGCGCGCGTTTGCTCTATAACTATCTGGTTAAAGGCGGCGTTCAAGTGTTTGAGTATCGCCGCCGCCCGCTCCACGGCAAAGTGGCGTTAATGGATGATCACTGGGCGACGGTAGGCTCCAGTAATCTCGATCCGCTCAGTTTGTCGCTGAATCTCGAAGCTAACGTCATCATCTACGATCGTAATTTTAACCAGACGCTACGCGACAATCTTAATGGCATCATCGCCGCCGATTGTCGGCAGGTAGATGAAAGTATGCTGCCCAAACGCACCTGGTGGAATCTGACTAAAAGCGTGCTGGCATTCCACTTTTTGCGCCACTTCCCGGCGCTGGTGGGCTGGCTTCCGGCGCATACGCCGCGTCTGGCACAGGTTGAGCCGCCCGCGCAACCGGCAATGGAAACGCAGGATCGGGTAGAAACAGAAAATACGGGGGTAAAGCCCTGATGAGTAAATCCCATCCTCGCTGGCGCTTAGCAAAGAAGATCCTTACCTGGCTATTTTTTATCGCGGTGATTGTGTTGCTGGTGGTCTACGCCAAAAAAGTGGACTGGGAAGAGGTCTGGAAGGTCATCCTCGACTATAACCGCGTTGTGCTATTGAGTGCGGTCGGGCTGGTGGTCGTCAGTTATCTGATTTACGGCTGCTATGACCTGCTCGCCCGTTTCTACTGCGGTCACAAACTGGCGAAGCGCCAGGTGATGCTGGTGTCATTTATCTGCTATGCCTTCAACCTGACGCTCAGTACCTGGGTCGGCGGGATTGGGATGCGTTATCGCCTTTATTCGCGTCTGGGATTACCGGGCGGCACCATCACACGCATTTTCTCGCTGAGTATTACCACCAACTGGCTGGGCTATATTTTATTAGCCGGGATTATTTTTACCGCAGGCGTGGTGGAGTTACCGGATCACTGGTATGTCGATCAAACCACGCTGCGTATTCTCGGCATTGGCTTACTGATGATTATCGCGGTTTATTTATGGTTTTGCGCTTTCGCGAAGCACCGCCATATGACCATCAAAGGGCAAAAGCTGGTGCTGCCTTCATGGAAATTCGCCCTCGCTCAGATGCTGATTTCCAGCGTTAACTGGATGGTGATGGGGGCAATTATCTGGCTGTTACTTGACCAAAGCGTGAATTATTTCTTTGTCTTAGGCGTGTTACTGGTTAGTAGTATTGCTGGTGTCATCGTGCATATTCCGGCGGGGATTGGCGTGCTGGAAGCGGTGTTTATCGCGCTACTGGCAGGAGAGAATACATCCAAAGGCACAATTATCGCCGCCCTACTCGCTTACCGTGTGCTGTATTACTTTATCCCGCTGCTGCTGGCGCTGATCTGTTACCTGTTGCTGGAAAGCCAGGCGAAGAAGCTACGGGCGAAAAATGAAGCGGCGATGTGAAGTTCGGTTAAGTTCTTTTGGTTTGTGCAGATTGTTAGCAACGTGCTATTTGTTCATGGCGGATGCGGCGTAAACGCCTTATCCGCCCTACAAAACCGGGCTAAATTAATAGATTACAATTCCACTCTGTGCCTGCTAAGCGTAGCGCATCGGGCTCATTGCGTTTCCTCACAATTTTACCCAAGAAAGAAATTTACCTATTTTTCTATGACTAATGAAAAAACCGCGTATGCCTTTGCCAAACAAGTGTTATAGCTATTGCTGCAAGAATCCCGAAGAAGCCGATAAAATAATAATAGAGAGTTAACGCCCCTATAAAAGCGCAACGACAATCACCACCAAAGAGATTAAAAAAAGATACATTACACCTGCAATGGCAGCATTTATCTTATTGATATCTTTACTTAAGCCATATATACAAAAAATTATATTTATGGATGCGCCCCCATGTCATGGGCGCATTTTATAACAGGCTTTTATTCATTGTCGTTTTAATTAGAAAAAATCCCGACGCCAGGCCGGGATTTGGAGGGGAAACGGAATTAACGGCGGTTGCCAAAAATCCGCAGCAACATCAGGAACAGGTTGATGAAGTCGAGATACAACGTTAATGCGCCAAGAATTGAATATTTGCGCAGGTTCGACGTGTCGCGGGTATCAATCTGCTCACCCATATTTTTCAGTTTCTGGGTGTCATAGGCGGTCAGGCCGACAAAGACAATCACTCCGATATAGGTCACCACCCACATCAACGCCTCGCTTTTCAGCCAGAAGTTCACCAGCGAGGCGATGACAATGCCGATTAACGCCATAAACAGCATATTGCCGAAGCCGCTTAAATCGCGCTTCGTGGTGTAGCCGTACAGACTCATCGCACCGAACATTCCGGCGGTAACAACGAAAGTACTGGCGATAGAGGCGGCGGTGTAGACAATGAAAATGCTGGAAAGCGTCAGACCTGTCAGCGCCGAATAAAGCATAAAGAGCATGGTTGTCACACCCGCGCTGAGCTTTTGAATCATCGCTGATAACACAATTACCAGAGCTAATTGCGCTATTACCAGACCAATTAAAAAGATGCGGTTGGTGAAAAGCAGCTCCATCACGGCGGCGGAGTTAGCAGCATACCAGGCAACAAACGCGGTCAACAACAGGCCAACGGTCATCCAGCCATAGACCTGTGCCATATAGGTTTGCAGGCCAGTCCTGGCTTGTACGATTGAATCAGAACGTGGGAATCTGTCCATGAAGATCTCCTGAAGATATAAGGAATATCTAAAGGATACTGCAAATGATGAGGGTATGCATCGCCGCAGCGTAAACGTATGTCCGGTACGGTGAAATTGCCGGATGCAGCTCTATGCCTTATCCGGCCAACAAAAAACTACCAGCGTTTTGCTGCCTGCTGATCGCTCTCCCGCGCTTCGACCCAGCGGTCACCTTCCGGCGTAGCTTCGCGCTTCCAGAACGGTGCGCGGGTTTTGAGATAATCCATAATAAACTGCCCGGCCTCAAACGCACTACTGCGATGCGCACTGGTAACGCCGACAAAAACGATTTCATCACCCGGCCATAATTCGCCAATACGATGAATCACCGTGACTCGCCCCAGCGGCCAGCGGTTACGCGCTTCATCAACGATTTCCGCCAGTGCTTTTTCAGTCATTCCCGGATAGTGTTCGAGGGTTAATGCTTTTACGCTGTCACCCAGGTTATGGTTACGCACCTTACCGGTAAAGGTGACCACCGCACCGTCTTCATCACGCTCAGCCAGCCACGGATACTCTTCCCCTACGCTGAACGGCTGCGGTCCGACAACAATTTTGGTTTCAGCCATCTTAGCCTCCGGTTACCGGCGGGAAGAAAGCCACTTCGTCGCCGTCAGTTAGCGGATGGTCGAAACTCACCAGCGTCTGGTTGACGGCAGCCAGTAATTTGCCATCTTCCAGCGCCAGCGCCCAACGATCGCTCTGCGCTGCCAGGTGCTGGCGTAACGCTTCAACGGTTGGAAAATCCGCGGCAACGTCGGTTGCATCGGTCCCCACCAGCTCGCGCACCTGGGCGAAAAAAAGAACTTTAATCATCCGCTTCCACCTTAAAGTCACCCGACTTGCCGCCGCTCTTCGCCAGCAGGCGTACCGGACCAATCACCATATCTTTTTGCACGGCTTTACACATATCGTAAATGGTCAGCGCCGCCACGGAGGCCGCGGTTAACGCTTCCATTTCGACGCCGGTTTTCCCGGTCAGGCGGCATAAGGTTTCTATACGTACCCGATTGTGTTCCGGCTCTGCCTGCAAATTGACTTCAACTTTACTGAGCATTAGCGGGTGACACAGTGGGATCAGATCCCATGTACGTTTTGCCGCCTGAATACCGGCAATCCGCGCGGTGGCAAATACGTCGCCTTTGTGGTGACGACCATCGATGATCATCGCCAGCGTCTCGCTGCGCATGGTGACAAAGGCTTCCGCCCGTGCTTCACGTACAGTTTCCGCTTTGGCGGAGACATCCACCATGTGCGCTTCGCCAGCGGCGTTGATATGAGTCAGTTGCGACATACTTATTTCTTCAAATGTGGATGGAAATTGCATGGACGTGTACGGGCATCCAGTTGCGGCGCGATGATATTTTCCCATGCGGTGCGGCACGCTTTGGTCGAACCCGGCATAGCGAAAATCAGTGTCTTGTTAGCAACGCCCGCTATCGCACGAGATTGCAACGTTGCGGTGCCAATCTCTTCGAATGACAACATACGGAATACTTCACCGAAGCCTTCGACTTCACGATCGAACAGCGGCAGCAACGCTTCTGGTGCCTGATCGCCTTCCGTCAGTCCGGTGCCGCCAGTAATCAGCACCACTTGCACATCGTCGCTGGCGATCCACGCAGATACCTGCGCGCGGATGGCGTAGCGGTTTTCTTTAACAATCGCTTTATCGACAATGTGATGGCCCGCTTCCTGCGCCGAATCGCGCAGATAATGACCGGAGGTATCGTCTTCTTCACCGCGACGATTAGAAACCGTAAGAATAGCAATACGGGTCGGGATAAATTCAGTGCTTACCTGACTCATCTGATCTCTCCTTTTGACGTTTTAGCCGCCAATGTACGATAAGTTTTGCGTAATACCGGTGTTATTTTGATGCAGGAAATGGGTCTGTTTTTTCTCCCGCAGCGCCGCTGAAATACGCGCTTCCAGCGCCTGTTGCTGGGCATCATCTTCCAGCAGATCGCGCAGGTTAACGCCGCCTTCACCAAACAGGCAGAGATGGAGTTTACCAATGGAGGAGACGCGCAGACGGTTGCAGGTGGCGCAGAAATCTTTTTCATACGGCATGATAAGGCCGATTTCTCCGGCGTAATCCGGATGACAAAAGACTTGCGCGGGGCCGTCGCTGCGTTGACGAAGTTGATGGATCCAGCCGCGACGCAGCAGTTCGTCACGCAGAATTTGACCAGAGATATGGTGCTTACGGAAAAGTTCGCTACCCTCGCCCGTTTCCATCAGTTCGATGAAACGTAACTGGATGGGGCGATGCTGGATCCAGTTCAGAAAGGTGTCGAGCTGGTGATGATTGACATCGCGCATCAGCACGGTATTGACTTTGACCTTCTCAAACCCGGCTTCAAATGCGGCATCAATCCCCGCCATCACCTGGTTGAATTTATCCTGACCGGTAATAGCATAAAACTGGCGAGCGTCGAGGCTATCGACACTGACGTTAATCCCCGTCAGTCCGGCATCGCGCCAGTTCGCCACGTCGCGTTCCAGGCGGTAACCATTGGTGGTGACCGCAATCTGACGAATAGCGTCGTTTTCCCGCACGGCAGCGATGATATCGGTAAAGTCGCGGCGTAAAGACGGTTCACCGCCTGTCAGACGTACTTTTTCGGTGCCCAAACTGGCGAAGGCGCGAGTAACCCGGCGAATTTCATCGACGGTCAGAAAGCCTTTATTGGTGACGCCGCTCGGCTTATAGCCATCCGGCAGGCAGTAGGTGCAACGAAAGTTACACACATCGATAATCGACAGGCGCAAGTAATAAAACTTACGCGCAAATGCATCAGTCAGTTGTGAAGCCATGTACACCTTTCCAGATACGGGAGGCGAAGTCATTTCTTCCTTCGCCCTGGTGGCAATCTTTATGAGCATTGTCACGGCCAAAGCACCATATCAGTTGACCCAGGTGCAGAGGCTAGAGTGTTTAGTGGTTATGTCGATACTAGCGTGTAAATGAGATTTTTACCATTCACACTTTCCGCTATGTAATCATATATATAGCGTCATGATCGTGCTATTTCGCTACAGAATAAGGGAATATGACGGTTTTACTTTGATATACATCATCAGGGATGCACAGCGAACCTCGTCCTTTAGAGGTAGAAGAAAATATTTGTATCCTCAATATTGGCAGGTTAATTGCCGTTTCCCTGTCAGTTGCGCTACTGTAGCGCGGATAATCTGACTTCAGGAATCTATATGCGCAATCGTACGCTGGCTGACCTTGATCGTGTTGTTGCACTCGGCGGAGGGCATGGATTAGGACGCGTTCTTTCATCACTTTCATCTTTAGGCTCTCGTTTAACGGGCATTGTCACCACCACCGATAATGGCGGTTCAACAGGCCGTATTCGCCGCTCAGAAGGCGGCATTGCCTGGGGCGACATGCGCAACTGCCTCAACCAACTGATAACGGAACCGAGCGTCGCCTCCGCGATGTTTGAATACCGTTTTGGCGGCAATGGCGAGCTTTCCGGTCATAATCTCGGAAACTTGATGTTAAAGGCGCTGGATCACCTTAGCGTGCGGCCTCTGGAAGCCATCAATTTAATTCGTAATCTGTTGAAAGTGGACGCGCAATTAATTCCGATGTCAGAGCATCCCGTTGATCTGATGGCCATTGACGATCAGGGGCATGAAGTTTATGGCGAGGTCAATATCGACCAGTTAACTACGCCAATTCAGGAATTGCTCTTAACCCCGAATGTGCCCGCAACGCGTGAAGCGGTTCATGCTATCAATGACGCAGATCTGATCCTTATCGGACCTGGCAGTTTTTATACCAGCCTGATGCCAATTCTGCTGCTTAAGGAAATGGCACAGGCATTACGCCGCACGCCAGCGCCGATGGTTTATATCGGCAATCTGGGGCGTGAATTGAGCCTGCCTGCGGCGAATCTGAAGCTGGAAAATAAGCTGGCGATTATGGAACAGTATGTCGGGAAGAAAGTGATTGATGCCGTAGTCGTTGGGCCGAAAGTGGATGTTTCTGCGGTCAGCGACAGAATAGTGATTCAGGACGTACTGGAGGCCAGCGATATCCCCTATCGCCATGACCGCCAGTTGTTACATAACGCACTGGAAAAGGTGTTACAGGCATTGGGTTAACGGGAAGCCGGAAGAGAATTCCGGATTCATATTGCTGACAAAGTGCACGTTATCCATGCCGGATGCGGCCTACAAGCCGCGCAAATTCAATATATTGCAGAGATCATGTAGGCCTGATAAGCGTAGCGCATCAGGCAATTTTGCGTTCTCATTAGCCTCAAACCAGAAGAACATTCCTGCTTCTTCATCTCGTCACGACGCGGCAATAAACAGCTCACGCAACTGATGCAACTGGTCACGGATTTGCGCCGCCTCTTCGAATTCGAGGTTTTGCGCATGTTTCATCATCTGCCCTTCCAGCTCATGGATTTTCTGCTGCAACGCTTTTGGCGACATATCCATCGGCACATTATCCGGCTCAACAATCGGGCGCGATTTCCCTCTGCCCTTCGCTTTGGTTTTGGCAATGTTCTGCCCCAGCGCCAGGATATCGACCACTTTTTTATTAAGACCTTGTGGCGTAATACCATGCTCTTCGTTGTACCGCTGCTGTTTCTCACGACGACGTTCCGTTTCGCCAATCGCTTTCGCCATCGACGGGGTTATCTTATCACCGTAGAGAATCGCTTTGCCGTTGATGTTACGCGCCGCACGGCCAATGGTCTGGATCAGCGAACGTTCTGAACGCAGGAACCCTTCTTTGTCAGCATCGAGGATCGCCACCAATGAGACCTCCGGCATATCCAGACCTTCACGCAGTAAGTTGATCCCCACCAGTACGTCGAACTCGCCCAGACGCAAGTCGCGGATAATCTCCATACGCTCAACGGTATCAATGTCGGAGTGAAGATAACGCACGCGCTCACCGTGTTCTTCCAGATATTCCGTTAGATCTTCCGCCATTCGCTTGGTCAACGTCGTCACCAGAACGCGTTCGTTAATTGCCGCACGCAGGCGAATCTCCGAAAGAAGATCATCGACCTGGGTCGCTACCGGACGCACTTCGATAATCGGATCGAGCAAGCCAGTCGGGCGCACCACCTGATCCACCACGTCACCACCGGATTTCTCCAGTTCGTAGTTACCTGGCGTCGCAGAAACATAAATCGTTTGCGGAGCCAGCGCTTCAAACTCCTCAAATTTCAGCGGACGGTTATCCAGCGCCGATGGCAATCGGAAACCATACTCCACCAGAGTCTCTTTACGCGCCCTGTCACCGCGATACATTCCGCCAATTTGTGGAATGGTGACGTGAGATTCATCGACCACCAGCAGACCATCGGCAGGCAGGTAATCAAATAACGTCGGCGGTGGTTCGCCAGGTCCACGCCCGGAGAGAAAGCGCGAATAGTTTTCAATCCCCGAACAGTAACCCAGCTCATTCATCATCTCCAGATCAAACTGGGTTCGTTGAGTCAGACGCTGCTCTTCCAAAAGTTTATTGTTTTCCAGCAGCACTTTGCGTCGGTCCGCCAGTTCTGTTTTGATCTCTTCCATCGCCTGCACAATGCGTTCACGCGGCGTAACATAGTGCGTTTTCGGGTAGATGGTAAAACGTGGGACTGTTGAAACGATTTGCCCGGTTAATGGATCAAACAACGACAATCGTTCAACTTCTTCATCAAACAGCTCCACGCGTAGCGCAATGTCGTCGGACTCCGCCGGGAAAATGTCGATCACTTCACCACGCACGCGGAAGGTCCCGCGCTGGAATGCCTGGTCATTGCGGGTATATTGCAACTCCGCCAGGCGACGCAGGATCGCACGTTGGTCGATAATCATGCCGACCGTGAGGTGCAGCATCATTTTGAGATATAAATCAGGATCACCCAGACCATAAATAGCGGAAACTGACGCAACAACAATAACATCCCGCCGCTCCAGCAACGCTTTGGTTGCTGAAAGACGCATCTGTTCAATATGTTCGTTTACCGAGGCATCTTTCTCAATAAACGTATCAGAGCTTGGTACGTAGGCTTCCGGCTGATAGTAGTCGTAGTAGGAGACGAAGTATTCCACCGCGTTTTCCGGGAAGAATTCTTTCATCTCACCATAAAGTTGCGCTGCCAGCGTTTTGTTGGGTGCCAGCACCATCGTTGGGCGTTGCAGATCAGCAATGACATTAGCAATGGTGAAGGTTTTCCCCGACCCCGTCACACCGAGCAGAGTCTGGTGCGCGAGGCCATCCTCCAGCCCCTCTTTGAGGCGGCGAATCGCCTCCGGCTGATCGCCAGAAGGTTTGAACGCGGAATTCAGTTTGAATGGTTTACTCATGAGTCGCTACCTGAAGGAGTGGGCGGGCAGGTGTGTAATTTTACTCGTCATGATTAATAATGCCAACAAATAACACTGGATAAAAAAACAGGCTCACACCACAATATCTCTGTTACGCCGTAAACTAAGGTGTCAACCGTAGGCAAAATTGACGCAGTGACGAGATAAAACGCCAGTGTTGCAGGGTTATCCCCAGAGCAATGGCTTTTTTAACATTTGTCAAGATGGCTGATGACGGATTTATTGCAGGAGATGACACTTTCCTGACAGCCATTGCATTTATCTAACCAATTAAAAAATAACATATATTTCTTTAAGCCGTCTTTAGCGCCAATTTGCGTGCAGGCCGCGTATTCTCTCGCTTACATTACGTTTTCTAACTCTAATGCACATGGTTATCCACAGGAATAGTGGATAACTGCCTGCAGCCCCTATGTCCAGCCGCCTGGGCAATTCCCATACTAATCGTATAATGCAGGGGTAAAAATTTTTTCGCGATTTTTTTAGCCTTTGATTGGTTAAATTACGGACGACTGAAAACGCCAGCTCGCTCGCAATTCAACCAATTTTTTGCTACTTCAGTGAAGTGAGAGTGATATATCTTCCGGTTAACGCACTTTCTGGATTTTCCTCAAGCCAGGGAATTTCCCCCAGCAGCGGTGCAGGAATCATTCGTGTGAGAGTGGCCATATATTCGCCATGCCGTTTGCCTGGCGGCGTGACATCGTTTGCCACCCAGCCTGCGAGAGTGAGTCCAGCCTGCTGTACTGCCTGTGCTGTCAGCATCGCGTGATTAATGCAGCCCAGTTTTATCCCAACGACCAGAATCACCGGCAGTTGTTCGCTCTTCACCCAATCGGCAAAAGTAAAAGTAGCAGAAAGCGGCGTAAACCAGCCACCAGCGCCTTCCACTAACACCCAGTCAGCCTGTTGCTCCAGCGCGCGTAATCCGGCGCTCATTACCTTCGGCTCAATCGGTCTCCCCTCTTCCGCGCTGATGATATGTGGCGAAGTAGGTTCAGCGAAGGTGTAAGGATTTACCGTGGCGTAATCCAGGTGCAAGCTGCTGTTGCGCTGTAACGCCAGCGCGTCGCTGTTACGTAAACCTTCTGCAGTCATTTCGCTGCCGGAGGCCACCGGTTTATAACCTGCTGTCCGGTAACCTGCAGCCTTAGCGGCCTGTAAAAGCGCACAACTGGCAACGGTTTTCCCCACTTCGGTGTCCGTCCCGGTAACAAAAAAGCGTTTACTCACGAGTAATCACTCCCAAAAAAAGATGATAAGTCAGAGGGTATCGCCCCTGTTGTTGCGGCCAGGCCAGTTGCAATCGCTGTAACTGTGAACGTGTTAATACTCGCTGGTCGCGCCCTTCGTGAAGATGCGTTGCACCAATACCTTTCAGTGAACGCATGGCGCTGAGTGCGTCATCAAACCACAGCGTAATGGGTTGAATATTGTATTGATGACGAAAACCTTTCAACGCCCGTTCAATTTCTGCTGGCGGTAAAAAGTGATTAGCGTGGGGGCGTGCGTCTACAGCCTGCCATGCCTGATGTAGCTCTGGTAATGAGCCTTGTGCCAGGGTGGTAAACGCCACAATTCCGCCAGGACACACTACCCGATAAAGCTCGCGTAATGCCGTAGATAATTCAGCGCACCATTGCACGGCAAGGTTGCTCCACGCGAGATCAAACGTCGTGTTCGCCAGCGGTAAGGATTCGATATCCCCTGTCAGGTAATGATGTGCGGCATCCTGCTGACGTGCCTGTACAAGCATAAGCGGAGAGAGATCCAGTGCCGTCACCTGTGCGCTACGTTCACGCCAGCGGCGGCTCATCCAGCCAGGCCCGCAACCAGCGTCCAGCACCCGGGCGTACTGGCGTTGTGGGAGCATTGCCAGTAAGGCGTCGGCACTCTGGCGCTGCAACTCTGCGTGTTGCTCATACTGTGAGGCTGCCCGACCAAATGCCGCCGCAATGGCCTGCTTATTAACCGTTGCCATGCAGCACCTCCAGCAGACGGTCGATATCCGGTATTTCATGCCCTGCGGTTAAAGTCAGGCGCAGCCGCGCGGTGCCAGCGGGTACGGTTGGCGGGCGAATCGCCGTCACCCAGCAACCTTGCTGACGCAGGTTTTCTGCCAGGCGTAGCGCGCGAGCGTTATCACCAACGATTAATGGCTGGATGGCACTGCATGAGTCCGCGAGAGTAAATGGCGAACCCTGTACTCCACTACGAAAACGTGCAATCAGATCCGCCAGTTTTTCCCGCCGTGCGTCACCCTCTTCGCTACGAATCACCGCCAGCGATGCACGTAATGCCTGCGCCTGAGCGGGCGGCATACTGGTGCTGTAGATAAGATGGCGGGCAAACTGCAACAGATAATCTGCCACGCTATCGGAGCAAAGTACCGCCGCCCCACTGACGCCAAATCCTTTGCCAAAAGTCACCACCAACAATTCTGGTTTCATCTTTTGCTGCCAGCAACTGCCGCGCCCCTGCTCACCGATAACGCCCGTCCCGTGGGCATCGTCGACCATTAACCAGGCGTTGTGCTGTTGCGCTACTTGCTGGATTTCTGCCAACGGCGCGCTATCACCGTCCATGCTAAACACGCCTTCTGTCACCACCAGTTGCTGCCCCGGACAGGAGGCTGTAAGCAGACGCGTCAGATGAGTGACATCGTTATGGCTAAAACGGCGAAGCTGCGCCGGACTTAAACTGGCAGCCTCCAGCAACGAAGCATGACTAAGACGGTCGGCAACGATGCGATCCTCTTTCGTCATCATCGCGGCAATGACCGCCTGATTGGCAGCGAAACCGGAGATAAACAGTAGCGCCCGCGAATAGCCCAGCCACTCCGCCAGTTCTTCTTCCAGCGCCTGATGCATCACGCTATAACCGCTGACATGCCCGGAACCGCCGCTACCGACACCAAATTGTTCCGCGCCCTGCTGCCAGGCGCGGATGATGTGCGGATGATGGCTCAAACCGAGGTAATCGTTACTGGAAAAGTTCAGATACTGGCGACCATCTGCCACCAGCCAGCGTCCGGCTCCCTGCGCCACCGGATAGCGACGACGCAGGGCATCAGCTTCGCGCCGCGCATCAAGCGCCGCGTCGATTTTCTCCTGCCAGGTCATAGGGCTGCCGCGTTGTAGTATTCGTCAGTGTCCGGGGTCATCAGCGCCTGCTCCAGACGCTGCTGTTGTTCGTTATCGCCCGCCAGAACGGCGGTTTGTTGCGGATTCAGCCCCAGTTTGCGGAACAGTTGCAGGTCTTTATCTTCTTCCGGATTCGGCGTGGTCAGCAATTTGCAGCCGTAGAAAATCGAGTTAGCCCCAGCCATAAAGCACATCGCCTGAGTCTGTTCATTCATCTGCTCGCGTCCGGCAGAAAGACGCACATATGAGGTCGGCATCAGGATCCGCGCCACTGCAATGGTACGAATAAAATCAAAGGCATCGACATCATCGTTATCTGCCAGCGGCGTGCCTTTCACCTTCACCAGCATGTTGATCGGCACACTTTCCGGTGGCGTCGGTAGATTCGCCAGTTGTAGCAATAATCCGGCGCGATCTTTCACCGTTTCACCTAAACCAACAATGCCGCCAGAACAGACTTTGATCCCGGCTTCGCGCACTTTTTCCAGCGTATCAAGACGCTCCTGATAAGTGCGTGTAGTGATGATGTTGCCGTAAAACTCCGGCGAGGTATCAAGGTTGTGGTTGTAGTAATCCAGCCCGGCATTCGCGAGGCGCTGCGCCTGGGATTCGCTCAACGTGCCCAGCGTCATACACGCTTCCAGGCCCATCGCTTTTACCCCCTGCACCATTTGTTCCAGGTACGGCATATCGCGCTCGTGCGGATTTTTCCACGCCGCGCCCATGCAGAAGCGCGTCGAGCCAGCCGCTTTCGCTTTGTGCGCTGATTCCAGTACCTGTTCGACTTCCATCAACCGCTCAGCTTCCAGACCGGTTTTATAGCGAGAGCTTTGCGGGCAGTATTTGCAATCTTCCGGACAAGCGCCGGTTTTAATCGACAGCAAAGTGCTGACCTGTACCTGGCGAGGATCGAAATGCTGACGGTGAACCTGCTGCGCTTCGAAAAGCAGATCCAGTAATGGTTTTTCAAATAATTCTGTGACTTGCGACAATGTCCAGCGTGGGCGGTGAGCCATGGGGCTTCTCCAAAACGTGTTTTTTGTTGTTAATTCGGTGTAGACTTGTAAACCTAAAACTTTTCAATTTGGTTTACAAGTCGATTATGACAACGGATGATCTTGCCTTTGACCAACGCCATATCTGGCACCCGTACACATCCATGACCTCCCCACTACCGGTTTATCCAGTGGCGAGCGCAGAAGGTTGCGAACTGATTTTGTCTGACGCCAGACGCCTGGTTGACGGTATGTCTTCCTGGTGGGCGGCGATCCACGGCTACAATCACCCACAGCTCAATGCCGCGATGAAATCGCAAATTGATGCCATGTCACACGTGATGTTTGGCGGTATTACCCATGCGCCAGCCATTGAGCTGTGCCGCAAACTGGTGGCAATGACGCCGGAATCGCTGGAGTGCGTTTTTCTCGCGGACTCCGGTTCCGTGGCGGTAGAAGTGGCGATGAAGATGGCGTTGCAGTACTGGCAGGCCAAAGGCGAAACGCGCCAGCGTTTTCTGACCTTCCGCAATGGTTATCATGGCGATACTTTTGGCGCGATGTCGGTGTGCGATCCGGACAACTCAATGCACAGCCTGTGGAAAGGCTACCTGCCGGAAAACTTGTTTGCTCCCGCCCCGCAAAGCCGTATGGACGGCGAATGGGATGAGCGCGATATGGTGGGCTTCGCGCGGCTAATGGCGGCGCATCGTCATGAAATCGCTGCCGTAATCATTGAACCTATTGTTCAGGGCGCAGGCGGGATGCGTATGTACCATCCGGAGTGGTTAAAACGAATCCGCAAAATGTGCGATCGCGAAGGTATCTTGCTGATTGCTGACGAGATTGCCACCGGTTTTGGCCGTACCGGCAAACTTTTTGCCTGCGAACATGCGGGTATCGCACCGGATATTTTATGTCTCGGCAAAGCCTTAACGGGCGGCACAATGACGCTTTCCGCCACACTCACTACGCGCCTGGTTGCGGAAACCATCAGTAACGGCGAAGCTGGCTGCTTTATGCATGGGCCAACTTTTATGGGTAATCCGCTGGCCTGCGCAGCAGCGAACGCCAGCCTGACGATTATCGAATCTGGCGACTGGCAGCAGCAGGTAGCGGCTATTGAAGCACAACTACGCGAGCAACTCACACCCGCCCGTGACGCCGAAATGGTTGCCGATGTCCGCGTGCTGGGGGCTATTGGTGTGGTCGAAACCACACGCCCGGTAAATATGGCGGCTCTGCAAAAATTCTTCGTCGAACAGGGGGTATGGATCCGGCCATTTGGCAAACTTATCTACCTGATGCCACCCTATATTATTCGCCCGGAACAGTTACAGCGCCTGACGGCAGCCGTTAACCGAGCGGTGCAGGATGAAACATTTTTTTGCCAATAACGAGAAGTCAGCGTGAGTGTTTCTGGCTACACTTTCTGCAAACAAGAAAGGAGGGTTCATGAAACTCATCAGTAATGATCTGCGCGATGGCGATAAGTTACCGCATCGTCATGTCTTTAATGGCATGGGCTACGATGGCGATAATATTTCGCCGCACCTGGCGTGGGACGACGTTCCTGCGGGAACCAAAAGTTTTGTTGTCACCTGTTACGATCCGGATGCGCCAACGGGTTCTGGCTGGTGGCACTGGGTAGTTGTTAACTTGCCTGCCGATACCCGCGTATTGCCGCAAGGGTTTGGCTCTGATCTGGTGGCTATACCAGACGGTGTTTTGCAGACGCGTACCGATTTTGGTAAAACCGGATACGATGGCGCTGCGCCACCGAAAGGCGAAACCCATCGCTACATTTTTACCGTTCACGCACTGGATGTAGAACGTATTGATGTCGATGAAGGTGCCAGCGGCGCGATGGTCGGCTTTAACGTCCATTTCCACTCTCTGGCAAGTGCCTCGATTACCGCGATGTTCAGTTAAATACTCTGCCAGATGGCGCGATACCATCTGGCATCACTTAAAGGTATTAAAAACAACTTTTTGTCTTTTTACCTTCCCGTTTCGCTAAAGTTAGTATAAAAAAGCAGGCTTCAACGGATTCATTTTTCCATTTCAAAGCCCGGAGCAACCTGTGAACACATTTTCAGTTTCCCGTCTGGCGCTGGCACTGGCTTTTGGCGTGACGCTGACCGCCTGTAGCTCAACACCGCCCGATCAACGTCCTTCTGATCAAACCGCGCCTGGTACGTCTTCTCGCCCGATTCTGTCGGCAAAAGAAGCGCAGAATTTCGATGCGCAGCACTATTTCTCCTCACTGACGCCAGGTGCTGCAGCGTGGAACCCTTCACCGATTACCCTGCCCGCACAACCTGACTTTGTTGTTGGACCGGCGGGCACACAAGGTGTGACGCACACGACCATTCAGGCTGCGGTGGATGCGGCAATTATCAAGCGCACCAATAAGCGCCAGTATATTGCCGTGCTGCCAGGTGAGTATGAAGGCACGGTTTACGTTCCTGCAGCTCCGGGTGGAATCACTTTGTACGGTACGGGTGAAAAACCGATTGATGTCAAAATTGGGCTTTCCCTTGATGGTGGAATGAGTCCTGCCGACTGGCGTCACGACGTCAACCCACGCGGCAAATATATGCCAGGTAAACCAGCGTGGTATATGTACGATAGCTGCCAGAGCAAACGCAGCGACAGTATCGGTGTACTGTGTTCTGCGGTCTTCTGGTCGCAAAACAATGGTCTGCAACTGCAAAATCTGACCATCGAAAACACCCTGGGCGATAGCGTAGATGCGGGTAATCATCCGGCGGTGGCGCTGCGTACCGATGGCGATAAAGTGCAGATCAATAACGTCAATATTCTCGGTCGTCAGAATACCTTCTTTGTCACCAACAGCGGTGTGCAGAACCGTCTGGAAACCAATCGCCAGCCGCGTACACTGGTGACAAATAGCTACATTGAAGGGGATGTGGATATCGTTTCCGGTCGTGGCGCAGTGGTGTTCGATAACACCGAATTCCGCGTGGTGAACTCTCGTACCCAGCAGGAAGCGTATGTTTTTGCACCGGCGACGCTGTCTAACATCTATTACGGTTTCCTCGCGGTAAACAGCCGTTTCAATGCTTCTGGTGATGGTGTCGCGCAATTAGGCCGCTCGCTGGATGTTGATGCCAATACCAACGGTCAGGTGGTAATCCGTGACAGTGTGATCAACGAAGGCTTCAACACTGTCAAACCGTGGGCCGATGCGGTGATCTCTAATCGTCCGTTTGCGGGTAACACCGGCAGCGTTGATGATGATGACGAAGTGCAGCGCAATCTGAATGACACAAACTACAACCGTATGTGGGAATACAATAACCGCGGCGTGGGTAGCAAAGTGGTTGCAGAGGCGAAGAAGTAAGCGCTGTTAACTATTGGCCGGATGCGGCGTAAACGCCTTATCCGGCCTACAGGTTCGATGCGATTTGTAGGTCGGATAAGATGCACCAGCATCGCATCCGACAATAAGTGCCGGATGCGGCGTAAACGCCTTATCCGGCCTACAGGTTCGATGCGATTCGTAGGTCGGATAAGATGCGCAAGCATCGCATCCGACAATAAGTGCCGGATGCGGCGTAAACGCCTTATCCGCCCTACAGGTTCAATGCGATTCGTAGGTCGGATAAGATGCGCAAGCATCGCATCCGACAATAAGTGCCGGATGCGGCCTACATTCACATGACGCTTTTTACATCTGACGGTTTTTATTGAAGTTAATCAAACTCCCCGCCTTGATAATTTCGCGCTCTTCGGCAGTCAGGTTCTCCATATAGAGTGTAATTTCTGTTACCGGCACATCTTCATGGATCACGTAACCTTTGAACGTCGTACCGGGATTATCCAGCGCCGATTTAATGCCTGGAATATAAATGTAATCCCCCACGTCAAAGCTCGGCACTTCCACCATTTGCAGCGGTAACATCCCCCAGTTGATGACGTTAGAACGGTAACGTTTAGTCGCATATTCCTCAGCAATATTCGCCAGACCGCCAATTACACGCTGGCAGCTTGCCGCCTGTTCACGCGCAGAACCATCGCCTGGTTTGACCGCATAGACCATGCTGCCAATTTCAGTTTGCAGCGGATCAATATTTTCCTGACCAGCAATCTGCTTAATACGCGCAAACACCTCTGCCAGCTCGCTGATGTTCCCCGCCAGACGTTTATTTTCCAGCTCGGCAGTGGCTTTACTTCTGCCGACATAACCCGGATCGCGGCGTGACAAAGTAAACTCCGCCAGACCAATCGGATTTGAACGATACGAAGAGGTTTCACCGGAAGGAATCAATTCGTCGGTAGTGGTCACTTCGTCGAGGATCTTCGAACACACTTTAAGGACGATATTGTCAGTCAGCGCACCTAATTCTGGCCAGTCTTTGATGTTCGGCCCGTAGATCAGCGGTTGCTGAGTCGCCCCTTTCACAAAGCCCTGATAAACACGGTTTTTATACGGAGTTACATCGAAGGCGTACTCCGGCACGTTGCCCCAGCAGTCGAGTTCGCTGGCAGAAGTTAAGTACCCACCGTTTGCGGCAGTTGCGGCGATAGAACGAGCGTCCATCAACGCCACCGCTGACATTTGGCCATTGGCTGGCTTAGAGCCTTCACGGTTCGGGAAGTTACGCGTGGTGTGGCGAATACTCAAACCGTTGTTGATTGGCGTATCACCCGCGCCAAAACATGGGCCGCAGAATGCGGTTCTGATGATTGCGCCTGCGCCAATCAAATCCGCCACTACGCCTTTTTTGGCTAAATCCATAAACACCGGCTGTGATGACGGGTAAACCGCCAGCGAGAAAGTGTCGTTGCCACAAGATTGACCGCGCAGCGCATTTGCTGCGGCGATGACGTTTTCATAGTTACCGCCAGAGCAACCCGCAATAATCCCCTGCTGCACTTTCAGGCGACCATTTTCCACTTTATCCAGCAGCGAGAGTTTGGCTTTACCATGCGCTACGCGTTCGGACTCAATTTCAATCTCACGCAGAATGTCAGTCAGATTCTGGTTCAGCGTGTCAATTTCATAGACGTTGCTCGGATGGAATGGCAGCGCAATCATTGGCTTGATGGCGCTTAAATCAACGCTAATACAGCCGTCGTAATAAGCCATTGGCTGTGGATTAAGCTGGCTGTAATCCTCACCGCGACCGTGCAGCGCCAGCCAGTTATGCACTTCGTCATCAGTTTGCCAGACGGAGCTTAAACAGGTGGTTTCAGTGGTCATCACGTCAACGCTGTTACGGAAATCGGTAGAGAGAGCCGCAACACCCGGCCCCACGAACTCCATCACTTTGTTTTTGACATAACCGTTTTTGAACACCGCGCCGATAATCGCCAGCGCCACATCCTGTGGCCCGACATAGGGGGCGGGTTTGCCGGTCAGATGTACCGCTACTACGCCCGGATAGTCGATATCCCAGGTGTCATTCAGCAGTTGCTTAACCAGCTCGCCGCCGCCTTCACCAACCGCCATCGTACCTAACGCACCGTAGCGGGTATGGCTGTCTGACCCGAGGATCATTTTTCCGCCGCCTGCCATCATCTCACGCATATATTGATGGATTACCGCAATGTGCGGAGGCACAAAAATACCGCCATAACGCTGAGCTGCCGATAAACCAAAAATATGGTCATCGCCATTAATAGTGCCACCCACTGCACACAATGAGTTATGGCAATTGGTCAGCACATACGGCAGCGGAAAACGCTCCATCCCGGAGGCTTTGGCGGTCTGAATAATCCCGACAAAGGTAATATCGTGTGAGGCCAATGAATCAAACTTAATTTTAAGTTTGTCCATATTTCCTGACGTATTATGGGAAGAGAGAATAGACCAGGAAATCGTGCCTTTTTTGGCTTCTTCTTTTTTTATTTCTCCAGTGAAATATTCTTCGGCAATTATTTCGTTATTACTGGCGAGAAACACGCCTTTTTCAGACAACTTGATCATCAGAGACTCCAGATATCTGCGCACCGTAAAGTGCGCAGAAAGATAATGAAGGGATATTTGAGAATATTTACAGCATGTTCCAGCCGATCAGCATATTCCACCACCATACACCGAGGGTGATATGTACCAGGAAAGTTAATATCGTCAGTACCGCACCGACCAACCACCAGGATTTAATATCGTTGTAACCCACGCCGAAGATGACCGGACCTGCCGCGCCGCCATAGTGAGTGACCATGCCGCCGTAGGAGTTGGAGAACAGCAGAGCCAACGCGGTTAACATTAACGGTGCACCGGAGACATTCGCCAGCATGGCAAATACCGGTAACATAGCTACGATATAGGCACTACCGGAAGCGAAGAAATAACGCACAATGATGCTAAGGAAAATAATCACGAAGAAGGCAACGTTACCGTGACCATCAAATGCCAGATTATTTTTAAAGACTTCGGCTAACCATTCAAAGAATTTTACTTTCGATAATAGTGAGCTTAAGCCGATAATACCGCCGTACCAGATTAAGGTATTCCAGCCGCCTTTATTTTTAACCACGTCTTCCCAGGTCACAATACCCAGCAGCAGCATGGTCGCCATAACAACAATAGCCACGGTAGATTCATCAACCCCAAGAGTCTTACTGAAAATCCACCCCAGCAGCGCCAGCACAAATACACCGAGCAGCATTTTTTCGCGAATTTTCATCGGCCCCAGTTCAGAAAGACCCGCTTTGGCGATGGTTTTGTTATCCACTTTTTTGATTTCTGGTGGATACATGGTGTAAATCACCAGTGGAGTGACCAGCAGCATAATGATGCCAGGCAAACCGGCAGCCAGCGCCCACCCACCCCAGCTAATTTGCAGGTGCAGAATGTCGTTGATCATTTTCAGCGCCAGGATGTTCCCCGCCATTGCGGTAAAGAACATATAGCTGGTGGTTTTGGTGACCATGTAAATGGACATCATCAGGTAATGCCCAACACGACGCGGGCTTTTTTCCGGTTCAGAACCCAGAGCCACCGCCACGCTGTTGATAATCGGCAATACGATACCGCCAGCACGCGCGGTGTTAGACGGTGTTGCCGGAGCCAGTACCAGATCGAGGAATACGGTAACGTAACCCAGTCCCAGGGTAGTGCTACCAATTTTACCAATCAGCAGATAAGCGATACGTTTACCTAAGCCGGTGGTAACAAACGCGGCGCTTAAGGTGAACGCAGAGAATACCAGCCAGGTTGTACCGGAAGAGTATCCACTTAGTACGGCGGTGGTTTTGAACTCTCCACCAGATAAGTTACCCACCACCACCATCGAGGCAGCAACCGCAATTAACAGCACGACAGGTTCCGGGAAAGGCTTGATGACCAGCCCTACAATTGCTGCCAGATAAATACCAAAAAGCACCCACGCCAGTTCACTTAATCCTGCCGGGGCTGGCATAAAGCCAATAATACACGGGATCGCTAATATCAGAATTAGCTTCCATAATGATTTTTTATTCATTTAATATCCTGCACTTTCTGTATTATTAATACAGAATTCCTTTATTGATTGTCCTTATCACGACAAAGAAATTTTTCAGGGAAGATAAACTTCACCGGAAAATATTTTTCTGGTCGTCCGAATAACAGATGCACGTAACGTTGTGGCATCCTGACCTTCATTACTTAAATGAACGTCAAGCGCACCACTGGGGTGTTCAATATTGATATTGCCGTAACTCACTGAAGGAACAATTTGCCGGGTGACCGTGCCTTCCAGCGCACAGCTACTGGATATGGCAATAGCTCCGGTTATCGCCAGCGCGCGATGACAAGAATGCGGCATAAAATAACGTACATTAATCGCACCGCCTTTCTGCGCTGGGGAAATAAGCACGGGTTTAGGAATTACCATATTGCTGACATCTCCTAACCCCATTGCTTTACCGGCTTGCAGACGGATAGATTCAACACGGGCTAATAATGCTTTATCAGCATCTAATTCCACAGGCAATTCATAGCCTGTTTTTCCAAGATATTCAGCAGGAATAATGACCACCGGCATGGCCATATCGATACAGGTCACCGGAACATCGTCAAAATAATCAATCGGTTTATCCGTCGGGAAAACTTTTCCAGTTTTCGTCCCTGCGGCATTCAGGAAAGTGAGCGCGACCGGTGCGGCAGTTCCTGGCACGCCGTCAATTCTGGCGCTACCTTCGTACTCGACGACACCATTTGGCGTTTGCACATCAGCTTCGATGAGTGTGTCAGTATTGACGTTGCGGATACGCACGCGAGTAACCGGTGACGTTGCAGTGATCAAACCATTTTCAATCGCGAATGCCCCAACGCCAGACAACATATTGCCGCAGTTAGGCGTAGTATCGACACGCTGCTCATGGACGATTACCTGTGCAAACAAATAATCGACATCAGCACGCGAATCGCTGGAACGGCTAATAATGGCGACTTTACTGGTCAGCGGATTACCGCCGCCGATACCGTCAATTTCCAGATCATTCCCGGAACCCATAATTGCCATCAATATTTTATCGCGCTGCGTTTGATCTTCGGGTAAATGTTCCGCTAACAGGAACGCCCCCCTCGAGGTTCCACCTCGCATCATCACGCAGGGTATTTTTTTCATAATAATGCCCTCAATTTAAAAACATAACTTATTGCGATATGGTCACATTAAGGGCAAAGCATCTCTAATGACTTTAGCTCAACGATTAATAACATTTTTTCATTAATTTAAGTAATTAAATTGCAGTTAAACTGTTTAACTGTAAATTACTAAAAAGCACAGGTTCCATTTTTCGGAGTAGTAATGAAGCATGAATTATCAAGTATGAAGGCGTTTGTCACGCTGGCAGAATCCAGTTCATTTAACAACGCCGCTAAATTACTTAATATTACGCAACCTGCATTAACACGCAGAATAAAAAAGATGGAAGAGGATTTACATATCCAGCTCTTTGAGCGTACAACTCGCAAGGTTACTTTAACAAAAGCGGGAAAAATGCTGCTACCAGAGGCTCGGGGATTAATAAATAAATTTGATGAAACTCTTTTTAATATTCGCGGCATGAATGCTCATCATCGAGGTATGGTGACATTAGCGTGTATTCCAACCGCGGTGTTCTATTTTTTACCGTTGGCGATCGGCAAATTTAATGAGCTATATCCCAATATTAAAGTGCGGATTCTGGAACAAGGCACGAATAATTGCATGGAGTCGGTGCTATGTAACGAGTCTGACTTTGGCATAAACATGAACAACATCACAAATTCATCCATTGATTTTACCCCACTGGTCAACGAGCCGTTCGTGCTGGCCTGTCGGCGTGACCATCCATTAGCCAAAAAGCAGCTAGTGGAATGGCAGGAACTGGCGGGTTACAAAATGATTGGTGTACGCTCCTCCAGCGGCAACCGACTGCTGATTGAGCAAAAACTGGCCGACAAGCCCTGGAAGCTGGACTGGTTTTACGAAGTGCGTCATCTTTCGACGTCATTAGGACTGGTTGAGGCGGGGTTGGGGATTTCGGCGCTTCCTGGTCTGGCAATGCCCCATGCGCCCTATTCTTCTATCATCGGTATTCCGCTGGTGGAACCGGTTATTCGTCGGACATTGGGGATTATTCGCCGCAAAGATGCCGTACTTTCTCCAGCGGCAGAACGCTTTTTTGCCTTACTGATTAATTTGTGGACTGACGATAAAGACAATTTGTGGACCAATATCGTCGAACGCCAGAGACATGCGTTACAGGAGATGAGTTAATACACCCGGCGCAATAGATTCAGCGCCGGGTAAGTCAACGGTTAGTGTGCGTTCACCACTACCCACATTGGCCCCTGTCCGACCGCATAGCGACCTTTTTCATGCAGCAGCCCCTGCTCACCGACAATTTCGTACACTGAGATGTGGTGAGATTTTTGTCCGGCAGCAATCAGGTACCTGCCGCTGTGATCGACGTTAAAGCCGCGCGGCTGGGTTTCAGTTGGCTGGAAGCCCTCTTTACTTAACACACTGCCATCTTCCGAGACGCTGAAGACGGTAATCAGGCTGGCGGTACGGTCACAAGCATATAAATGTCGACCATCCGGAGTGATATGAATATCAGCTGCCCAACGGGTGTCGGAAAAGTTTTCCGGCATCATATCCAGGGTCTGTACACATTCGATATTGCTGTGCGGATCTTTCAGTTCCCAGACATCAACTGAGCTGTTTAATTCATTGACACAATAAGCATATTGTTCGTTTGGATGGAACACCATATGACGTGGGCCGGCACCTTCGACGGTAGTCACTTCTGCCGGATCCTGCGCCACCAGATGACCATCATCGCTGACCGTAAACAGGCAAATACGATCCTGCTTTAATGCCGGAACCCACAGCGTGCGGTTATCCGGCGAAATATTGGCGGAATGGCAGCCGTCCAGTCCCTCAACCACATCGACCACGCCCACTGGCAGGCCATCTTCCAGACGCGTTACGCTTACATTGCCTGCGTTGTAAGAGCCGACAAAAACAAATTGTCCCTGATGATCGGTGGAAATATGGGTCGGGCTACCCGGCAACGCCGACTCTGCGGCGAATGTCAGTGCGCCATCGTCTGGTGCAATGCGATACGCCAGTACGCGAAACTCCGGACGAACGCCAACATAGAGATAACGCTTATCCGGGCTGACCACCATCGGCTGCACCTGTCCCGGGACATCAACAACCTGTGTCAGCGTCAGTGCGCCTTCATGATTCAGGTTCCAGACGTGAATTTGCTGACTCTCAGGGCTGGCGATATAAACGGTTTGCTTCATGAATGCTCCTTTGCATTTAGCAACTGACTGTAACAGCTAAAATTAGTCGCTTTTGGCGGTGAATGCTGAATTAAAGCGCAGAATTTTGTCCGATAGTGGTATCGGTGTACCATTCACTTAGACGAAAACTCTTAACCTTAATCTGGAAAACGCCATGACCACACGCGTGATTGCTCTCGACTTAGACGGCACCTTATTGACCCCGAAAAAGACCCTACTTCCTTCATCAATAGAAGCACTTGCCCGCGCTCGCGAGGCTGGCTATCAATTGATTATCGTCACGGGTCGCCATCACGTCGCTATCCACCCTTTTTATCAGGCACTGGCGCTGGATACACCTGCTATTTGCTGTAATGGCACCTATTTGTATGATTATCATGCAAAAACTGTGTTGGAAGCTGACCCAATGCCCGTCAACAAGGCCTTGCAACTCATTGAGATGTTGAATGAACACCACATTCACGGTCTGATGTATGTGGATGATGCGATGGTTTATGAGCACCCGACCGGGCATGTTATTCGTACCTCTAACTGGGCACAGACACTGCCACCGGAACAACGTCCGACTTTTACCCAGGTAGCCTCACTGGCCGAGACGGCACAAGAAGTTAATGCGGTGTGGAAATTCGCTCTGACGCACGATGATCTGCCGCAATTGCAGCATTTTGGTAAACATGTTGAACACGAGTTGGGGTTGGAGTGTGAATGGTCCTGGCACGATCAGGTTGATATTGCGCGCGGCGGTAATAGTAAAGGCAAACGCCTGACGAAATGGATTGAAGCACAAGGCTGGTCAATGGAAAACGTGATTGCATTTGGCGATAACTTTAATGATATCAGTATGCTGGAAGCTGCTGGCACAGGTGTGGCAATGGGCAATGCTGATGACGCGGTAAAAGCTCGCGCCAACATTGTGATTGGTGACAATACCACTGACAGCATTGCCCAGTTCATTTATAGCCACCTGATTTAATCAGGCAGTTATCGACACACTTTTAATTTGCGCGTACAGCCACAGACCCGGTCTGATTGCCAGTTCGTCCCTGGCCCACGGGCTAATACGCGCCCACAGCGTTTTACCGCCGACTTCCAGTTCGACTTCCACCTGACCGTTATCGTCATAACTGTTGACCACTTTTGCGCGCAACACGTTGCGGATGCTGGTTTGCTGCGGTGGTTGTAAAACCAGAGAGACATCGGATGCCTGAATGCGAATCCGTAGCGCGGCTTGCAGCGGTTCGTCCAGCTTATTAACCCACAAATGCTGATCGCCCAGCGCCAGCGCGGTCATCGCATAATGCGGGTGATGCTCCAGTACCGTCACTTTCAGAATGCTGCTTTGTTGCTCTTTCGGCAGCCACGGATTCATCACGCTACTGCCCCAGACGTCTTCCAGTGCACCAAAGGCTTTCACCTGACCGTTTTCCAGCACCATAACCCGGTCTGCCAGATGAAGGATCTCATCCAGTGAATGGCTGACATAGAGCATTGGAATGTTGATTTCCCGCGTCAAACGTTGCAAATAAGGCAACAGTTCGCGTTTACGCGGAATATCCAGCGACGCCAGCGGTTCATCCAGTAACAGTAATTCCGGAGCCGTCAGCAAGGCCCGACCAATCGCCACGCGCTGTTTTTCGCCCCCGGAAAGACTGCCCGGTAAGCGGTCAAGCAAGGGTTCAATACCTAAAAGCGCCACCAGTTTGTCGAACTGATCGACCATGCTTTTCGCCATGCCATAGCGCAGATTGCCACGCACTTTGTAATGCGGAAACAGCCGCGCATCCTGAAAAACATAGCCAACGCGACGCTTTTCCGGCGTCAGGCAGATACCTTTTTCGGCATCATTTAATACCCGACCATTGAGGACAATTCGCCCTTTTTGCGGACGAGTCAGCCCACTGATAGCGTTAATTAGCGAGGTTTTTCCCGCACCGGAAACACCAAAGATAGCGGTGATGCCATTAGCTGGCAGCTTTTCATTAATGGTCAGGCAATGGTTGCCCAAAGTCTGGGAAAAATTCAATTCCAGCATGATTAACGCCCCGCCCGTTCACGACTGATTCTGGCCAGCCATTCCGAGATCAGCAGGGAGATCATCGCCAGCGCAATAGAGATAATACAAAGTCTTGCCGCGCCGCTTTCGCCGCCAGGAGTCTGGATCAGGGTATACATGGCAGAAGGAATGGTCCGCGTTTCGCCAGGAATGTTCGAAACAAAGGTGATGGTGGCGCCAAATTCACCGAGCGAACGTGCGAAAGCCAGTACCGTACCGACGATAATTCCCGGCAACGTCAGCGGTAAGGTAATAGTAAAGAAAACGCGCCAACGCCCGGCCCCCAGCGTTCTTGCGGCCTGTTCCAGTTTGACATCAACCCCTTCCAGCGCCAGACGAATCGCCCGCACCATCAGTGGAAAAGACATGACTGCGGCAGCGAGGACTGCGCCACGCCAGCTAAACGCGAAGGTAATGCCAAACCAGTCATACAGACGTTCACCGATAAATCCGCGCCGCCCCATCGAAACTAACAGCAAGTAACCGACGACCACTGGCGGTAACACCAGAGGTAGATGCAGTACACTGTCGAGCAGAGCTTTGCCCGGAAACGTGCAGCGCACCAGTAACCAGGCAAAAAAGATCCCAAACGGCAGGCTAAACAGCACAGCCAGGGAAGAAACTTTCAGGCTTAATAAAACTGCCTGCCATTCTGGATCGGTCAGTATCATTACTTAGTTGTAAATCCGTAACGTTTAAAGATTTCCGCTGCCTGCGGTCCCTTCAGATAATCGTAAAATGCTTTCACTGTCGCATTGTTATGCCCTTCCACGACAGCAACCGGATATTCCACTTTTTTATGCGAATCTTCCGGGAAGGTAGCAACCACTTTTACCCCTTTGCTGGCAACCGCGTCAGAACCGTAAACAATGCCCAGCGGTGCTTCATTGCGTTCAACCAGCGCCAGTGCCCCGCGAACATCTTCTGCCGGAGCCAGTTTCGGGGAGAGGGTATCCCATGCGCCCAGTTTTTGCAGAGCTTCTTTCGCATAAATGCCAGCCGGAACATGTTCCGGATCACCAACAGCCAGGCGACCGCCATTCAGTAAAGTGGTCCAGTTAGTTTTGCTATCGATGGTGAACTCTTTCTGCTCGCTGGTTTTCGGTGCTACAACGACCAGGCTATTGCCGAGCAATGTCTGACGCGTGGCGGTATCAATCCCTTTTTTATCAATTGCATAATCCATCCATTTCTGATCGGCAGAAATAAACAGATCCGCTGGTGCGCCAGCTTCAATCTGACGAGCTAAGGTAGAAGAAGAGGCAAAAGAAGAAACGACATCCACGCCCTTCTCTTTTTTATACTGTGTGGCGATATCCTGCATCGCGTTGGTCAGTGATGCTGCAGCAAAAACCGTGATTTTCCCTTCATCCGCCAACGCGTTGCCAGCAACGGTGAAAGAGAGCGCCGCCCCGGCAAACAGGTTTAACCATTTACGAGCCATTTGTAACCCCTTTATTTAACGTTATGTAGGCGTCAATATAACGGCAAGTTCAGAATTTTCCCAGCAGTTATTGTTAACCTTTGAGAGGTAGTTAGAAAAAA
The DNA here is from genome assembly GCF_003027595.1 of Escherichia sp. 20412-1. Taxonomy (NCBI): domain Bacteria; kingdom Pseudomonadati; phylum Pseudomonadota; class Gammaproteobacteria; order Enterobacterales; family Enterobacteriaceae; genus Escherichia; species Escherichia sp. 20412-1. Next base: position 55,828 of record NZ_PYQM01000015.1, read on the forward strand.
TATCGGCAGGAAAAGCAGGAAGTTGAGGAAAAAGAAAATGCCCGACTGAGCGGGCATTCATGGAATCAATGATTTTGTCCGGGCTGGTCTTTTTTACCAACACCAGAAAAGATGTTGAATACTTCACCAAGACCGTAAATCAGACCCAGGATGATGGCCATCACAACAGGTACCATGATTACGGCGAATACCAGACTTTTTAATAACTCTAACATGGTCAACTCCAGATATAGTCCTGTCATTATTCTAACCGCTAAGCACAGAAAAGCACTCCCCTTTTGTGCGGTCAGCTTTGCGTGGCGCTCATTTTCCGTCACAATAAGACTTTTGCCAGGACATTGTTATGCAGGCCGAAATCCTTCTCACTCTTAAGCTTCAACAAAAGCTCTTTGCCGACCCACGCCGCATTTCGCTACTAAAGCACATCGCGCTTTCCGGTTCCATCAGCCAGGGGGCAAAAGATGCCGGTATCAGCTATAAAAGCGCCTGGGATGCCATTAACGAGATGAATCAGTTAAGTGAGCATACGCTGGTTGAGCGTGCAACGGGTGGAAAAGGCGGCGGCGGTGCGGTACTGACCCGCTATGGTCAGCGGCTGATTCAGCTTTACGATCTTCTCGCCCAGATCCAGCAAAAAGCCTTTGATGTGTTAAGTGACGATGACGCCCTGCCGCTGAACAGCCTGCTGGCAGCTATCTCACGTTTCTCACTGCAAACCAGCGCCCGTAACCAATGGTTCGGCACCATCACCGCACGCGATCATGATGACGTTCAACAGCATGTTGATGTCTTACTGGCCGACGGCAAAACACGGTTAAAAGTCGCAATTACCGCGCAAAGTGGCGCGCGTCTGGGGCTGGATGAAGGCAAAGAAGTGTTGATTCTGCTGAAAGCGCCGTGGGTGAACATTACCCAGGATGACACGGTGGCCCAGGGTGCCGACAACCAATTACCGGGTATTATTAGTCATATTGAGCGCGGCGCGGAACAGTGCGAAGTATTAATGGCGTTACCAGACGGGCAAACCCTGTGCGCCACGGTGCCGGTAAATGAAGCCGCATCTCTTAAGCAAGGGCAAAATGTCACGGCTTACTTTAACGCCGACAGTGTGATTATCGCCACGCTGTGTTAAGCGTGTTGACAATTTGTTATGAAACACGTATCCCTGTCAGTAATCGCTGCACAAAATGGGATACAAAATGTCATCGTTGCAAATTTTGCAAGGCACGTTTCGTCTTAGCGACACAAAAACGCTGCAATTGCATCAGCTAAATTTAAACGCGGGTGATAGTTGGGCGTTTGTCGGTTCTAACGGTAGCGGGAAGTCGGCGCTGGCTCGCGCGCTGGCAGGTGAACTTCCGCTATTGAAAGGCGAACGGCAAAGCCAGTTTTCCCACATCACTCGTCTCTCCTTCGAGCAATTGCAAAAGCTCGTCAGCGATGAATGGCTGCGTAATAACACCGATATGCTCAGCCCTGGCGAAGATGACACCGGGCGCACCACGGCAGAGATCATTCAGGATGAAGTTAAGGATACTCAGCGTTGCGCTCAACTGGCGCAACAGTTCAGTATTACCGCTCTCCTCGACCGACGTTTTAAATATCTTTCTACTGGCGAAACGCGCAAAACCCTTTTGTGTCAGGCGCTGATGTCGGAGCCTGACTTGCTGATTTTAGATGAACCGTTCGATGGTCTTGATGTTGCCTCACGTCAGCAACTGGCAGAACTACTCGCTTCGTTACATCAGTCAGGGATTACTCTGGTATTGGTACTCAATCGCTTCGATGAGATCCCGGAATTTGTCCAGTTTGCCGGTGTGCTGGCGGATTGCACATTAACGGAAACTGGCGCTAAAGAGGAACTGCTCCGGCAGGCTCTCGTCGCCCAACTGGCACACAGTGAGCGGCTTGATGGCGTGCATCTACCAGAGCCGGATGAGCCTTCAGCACGTCACACCTTACCCGCCAGCGAACCACGAATTGTACTAAATAACGGCGTGGTTTCTTATAACGATCGCCCTATTCTTAACAACCTTAGCTGGCAGGTGAATCCTGGTGAACACTGGCAAATTGTCGGGCCAAATGGCGCGGGAAAATCGACGTTATTAAGCCTGATTACTGGCGATCATCCGCAAGGTTACAGCAACGATTTGACGCTTTTCGGACGGCGTCGCGGCAGCGGTGAAACCATCTGGGATATCAAAAAGCATATCGGTTACGTCAGCAGTAGTTTGCATCTGGATTACCGCGTCAGTACTACCGTGCGCAACGTGATCCTTTCTGGTTATTTTGATTCCATTGGCATTTATCAGGCCGTTTCAGATCGCCAGAAAAAACTGGTGCAACAGTGGCTGGATATTCTCGGCATTGATAAACGCACCGCTGACGCGCCCTTCCATAGTCTTTCCTGGGGACAGCAGCGTCTGGCGTTAATCGTGCGGGCGTTGGTGAAGCATCCTACATTGCTTATTCTCGATGAACCTTTACAAGGGCTTGACCCGCTGAATCGCCAACTTATCCGCCGTTTTGTGGATATACTGATTAGCGAAGGTGAAACGCAGTTGTTGTTTGTTTCGCACCACGCTGAAGATGCACCAGCCTGTATTACCCATCGGCTGGAGTTCGTGCCGGATGGCGACCTCTATCGCTATGCGCTGACAAAAATAAGCTAAGTCTGTAATGCTGACTGTGCCGGATGCGGCGTAAACGCCTAATCCGGCCTACGGTTAGACACATCCAGGCATGAAAACACCTCTTTTTTCAGATAAAAGACGCAATCATTCACCAACTCTCTGTTTTATAATCGCTTAATCGCACATAAAAGATGGCTAAATTCTTGTGTAAACGATTCCACTAATTTATTCCATGTCACACTTTTCGCATCTTTGTTATGCTATGGTTATTTCATACCATAAGCCTGATGGAGCGAATTATGAGAGTTCTGGTTACCGGTGGTAGCGGTTACATTGGAAGTCATACCTGTGTGCAATTACTGCAAAACGGTCATGATGTCATCATTCTTGATAACCTCTGTAACAGTAAGCGCAGTGTACTGCCTGTTATCGAGCGTTTAGGCGGCAAACATCCGACATTTATTGAAGGCGATATTCGCAACGAAGCGTTGATGACCGAGATCCTGCACGATCACGCTATCGATACCGTGATCCACTTCGCCGGGCTGAAAGCCGTTGGCGAGTCGGTACAAAAACCGCTGGAATATTACGATAACAACGTCAATGGCACCCTGCGTCTGATTAGCGCCATGCGCGCCGCGAACGTCAAAAACTTTATCTTCAGCTCCTCCGCCACCGTCTATGGCGATCAACCCAAAATTCCTTACGTTGAGAGCTTCCCGACCGGCACACCGCAAAGCCCTTACGGCAAAAGCAAGCTGATGGTGGAACAGATCCTTACCGACCTGCAAAAAGCCCAGCCGGACTGGAGCATTGCCCTGCTGCGCTACTTCAACCCGGTTGGTGCGCATCCGTCGGGCGATATGGGCGAAGATCCGCAAGGTATTCCGAATAACCTGATGCCATATATCGCCCAGGTTGCTGTAGGCCGTCGCGACTCTCTGGCTATTTTTGGTAACGATTATCCGACCGAAGATGGCACTGGTGTTCGCGATTACATCCACGTAATGGATCTGGCGGACGGTCACGTCGTGGCGATGGAAAAACTGGCGAACAAGCCAGGCGTACACATCTACAACCTCGGTGCAGGCGTAGGCAGCAGCGTGCTGGACGTGGTTAATGCCTTCAGTAAAGCCTGCGGCAAGCCGGTTAACTATCATTTTGCACCGCGTCGTGCGGGCGACCTCCCGGCCTACTGGGCGGATGCCAGCAAAGCCGATCGCGAACTGAACTGGCGCGTAACGCGCACACTCGATGAAATGGCGCAGGACACCTGGCACTGGCAGTCACGCCATCCACAGGGATATCCCGATTAAGGAACGACCATGACGCAATTTAATCCCGTTGATCATCCACATCGCCGCTATAACCCGCTCACCGGGCAATGGATTCTGGTTTCACCGCATCGCGCAAAGCGCCCCTGGCAGGGGGCGCAGGAAACGCCAGCTAAACAGGTGTTGCCTGCGCACGATCCTGATTGCTTCCTCTGCGCAGGTAATGTGCGGGTTACAGGCGATAAAAACCCCGATTACACCGGGACTTACGTTTTCACCAATGACTTTGCGGCATTGATGTCTGACACGCCAGATGCACCAGAAAGCAACGATCCGCTGATGCGTTGCCAGAGCGCACGTGGCACCAGCCGGGTGATCTGCTTTTCACCGGATCACAGTAAAACGCTGCCAGAGTTAAGCGTTGCCGCGTTGACGGAAATCGTCAAAACCTGGCAGGAACAAACCGCAGAGCTGGGAAAAACGTACCCGTGGGTGCAGGTGTTTGAAAACAAAGGGGCGGCAATGGGCTGCTCGAACCCGCATCCGCACGGACAGATTTGGGCAAATAGCTTCCTGCCTAACGAAGCTGAGCGCGAAGACCGCCTGCAAAAAGAATATTTCGCCCAACAGAAATCCCCCATGCTGGTGGATTATGTCCAGCGTGAACTGGCTGATGGTAGCCGTACCGTTGTTGAAACCGAACACTGGTTAGCCGTGGTGCCTTACTGGGCTGCCTGGCCGTTCGAAACGTTGCTGCTGCCCAAAGCCCATGTTCTGCGGATCACCGATTTGACCGACGCCCAGCGCAGCGATCTGGCACTGGCGTTGAAAAAGCTGACCAGTCGTTATGACAATCTTTTCCAGTGCTCCTTCCCTTACTCGATGGGCTGGCACGGTGCGCCGTTTAATGGCGAAGAGAACCAACACTGGCAGTTGCACGCGCACTTTTATCCACCTCTGTTACGCTCTGCCACCGTGCGTAAATTTATGGTCGGTTATGAAATGCTGGCAGAAACCCAGCGAGACCTGACAGCAGAACAGGCAGCAGAGCGTTTGCGTGCAGTCAGCGATATCCATTTTCGCGAATCCGGAGTGTAAGAAATGAGTCTGAAAGAAAAAACACAATCTCTGTTTGCCAACGCATTTGGCTACCCTGCCACTCATACCATTCAGGCGCCTGGCCGCGTGAATCTAATTGGTGAACACACCGACTACAACGATGGTTTTGTTCTGCCCTGCGCGATTGATTATCAAACGGTGATTAGCTGTGCGCCGCGTGATGATCGCAAAGTACGCGTTATGGCTGCCGATTATGAAAATCAGATTGACGAGTTTTCCCTTGATGCGCCCATTGTCGCGCATGACAGCTACCAATGGGCCAACTATGTCCGTGGCGTGGTGAAACATCTGCAACTGCGCAATAACAGCTTTGGTGGCGTGGACATGGTGATCAGCGGCAACGTGCCGCAGGGTGCCGGGTTAAGTTCTTCCGCTTCGCTGGAAGTCGCAGTCGGTACTGTATTGCAACAGCTTTACCATCTGCCGCTGGACGGCGCACAAATCGCGCTTAACGGTCAGGAAGCTGAAAACCAGTTTGTGGGCTGTAACTGCGGGATCATGGATCAGTTGATTTCCGCTCTGGGCAAGAAAGATCATGCATTATTGCTCGACTGCCGCTCACTGGGGACTAAAGCTGTTTCCATGCCGAAAGGTGTGGCGGTGGTGATTATCAACAGTAACTTCAAACGCACTCTGGTCGGCAGCGAATACAACACCCGCCGTGAACAGTGTGAAACCGGTGCGCGTTTCTTCCAACAGCCAGCCCTGCGTGATGTCACCATTGAAGAGTTCAACGCCGTAGCGCATGAACTGGATCCGATCGTCGCAAAACGCGTGCGTCACGTTCTGACCGAAAACGCCCGTACCGTTGAAGCTGCCAACGCGCTGGAGCAAGGCGACCTGAAACGTATGGGTGAGTTGATGGCGGAGTCTCATGCCTCTATGCGCGATGATTTCGAAATCACCGTACCGCAAATTGACACCCTGGTAGAAATCGTAAAAGCAGTGATTGGCGACAAAGGGGGCGTGCGCATGACCGGTGGTGGGTTTGGCGGCTGTATTGTTGCGCTGATCCCGGAAGAACTGGTGCCTGCAGTACAGCACGCTGTTGCTGAACAATATGAAGCAAAAACAGGCATTAAAGAGACTTTTTACGTGTGTAAACCATCACAAGGAGCAGGACAGTGCTGAATGAAACTCCCGCACTGGCACCCGATGGTCAGCCGTACCGACTGTTAACTTTGCGTAACAACGCAGGGATGGTAGTCACGCTGATGGACTGGGGTGCAACTTTACTTTCCGCCCGTATTCCGCTTTCCGATGGCAGCGTCCGCGAGGCGCTGCTCGGCTGTGCCAGCCCGGAATGCTATCAGGATCAGGCCGCATTTCTGGGGGCCTCTATTGGTCGCTATGCCAACCGTATCGCCAATAGCCGTTATACCTTTGACGACGAAACTGTCACGCTGTTGCCAAGTCAGGGTGTCAACCAGCTACACGGCGGCCCGGAAGGATTCGATAAACGTCGCTGGCAGATTGTAAATCAGAACGATCGTCAGGTGCTGTTTGCCCTGACTTCAGAAGATGGCGATCAGGGCTTTCCGGGTAATCTCGGCGCGACGGTGCAGTATCGTCTGACCGATGATAACCGTATCTCTATCACCTATCGCGCCACGGTTGATAAGCCTTGCCCGGTGAATATGACTAACCACGTCTATTTCAACCTCGACGGTGAACAGTCTGACGTGCGTAATCACAAGCTGCAGATTCTGGCTGACGAATATCTGCCGGTAGATGAAAGCGGTATTCCGCACAACGGACTGAAATCTGTTGCCGGTACGTCTTTTGATTTCCGCAGCGCCAAAATCATCGCCAGTGAGTTTCTTGCCGACGAAGATCAGCGCAAAGTGAAAGGTTACGATCACGCGTTCTTGTTGCAGGCCAAAGGCGATGGCAAGAAAGTGGCAGCGCATGTCTGGTCAGCAGATGAGAAATTGCAGCTTAAGGTCTACACCACCGCTCCGGCTTTGCAATTTTACTCCGGCAACTTCCTTGGCGGCACACCCTCGCGGGGAACTGAACCTTACGCCGACTGGCAAGGTCTGGCGCTGGAAAGCGAGTTTTTGCCGGACAGCCCGAACCATCCTGAATGGCCACAGCCGGACTGTTTCTTACGCCCAGGCGAAGAGTATTCCAACCTGACGGAATATCAGTTTATTGCACAGTGACTTCAAGCCCTCAATATGAGGGCTTTCTCATCGTATCGTTCATCTTGCCAGCAAATGAAGACATATTTGCAACTCAATATTCACAACAACCTTACACTGCGACACTATTTTCGCTATGGTTATGCGTAAGCATTGCTGTTGTTATCCCACGGCAATATAATGAGAATTATTATCATTAAATAATGATTTGAGGAGTAAGTATATGGCTGTAACTAAGCTGGTTCTGGTTCGTCATGGCGAAAGCCAGTGGAATAAAGAAAACCGTTTCACCGGTTGGTACGACGTGGATCTGTCTGAGAAAGGCGTAAGCGAAGCAAAAGCAGCAGGCAAGCTGCTGAAAGAGGAAGGTTACAGCTTTGACTTTGCTTACACCTCTGTGCTGAAGCGCGCTATCCATACTCTGTGGAATGTGCTGGACGAACTGGATCAGGCATGGCTGCCCGTTGAGAAATCCTGGAAACTGAACGAACGTCACTACGGTGCGTTGCAGGGTCTGAACAAAGCGGAAACCGCTGAAAAATATGGCGACGAGCAGGTGAAACAGTGGCGTCGTGGTTTTGCGGTAACTCCGCCGGAACTGACTAAAGATGATGAGCGTTATCCGGGCCACGATCCGCGTTACGCTAAACTGAGCGAAAAAGAGCTGCCGCTGACGGAAAGCCTGGCGCTGACCATTGACCGCGTGATCCCTTACTGGAATGAAACCATTCTGCCACGCATGAAGAGCGGTGAGCGCGTGATCATCGCGGCACATGGTAACTCCCTGCGTGCGCTGGTGAAATATCTCGATAACATGAGTGAAGAAGAGATCCTTGAGCTGAATATCCCGACTGGCGTACCGCTGGTGTATGAGTTTGACGAAAACTTCAAACCTCTGAAACGTTATTACCTGGGTAATGCTGACGAGATCGCGGCGAAAGCAGCGGCCGTTGCGAACCAGGGTAAAGCAAAGTAAGCGTAATCCGTTGAAAAAATGAGAAAGCCGACTGCAAGTGAGTCGGCTTTTTTTGTTTTTGCACAAGGCGTACGTAACTGACAACGGAGCACATTGCCTGATGCGACGCTACGCGTCTTATCAGGCCTACAAACGTACAGTCATGGCGATTCGCAGGTCGGGACTATAAACCTTATCCGCGACGTGCTTTTACGGCGTTCGCCAGTTGACGTAACAGAGAGTCGGTATCTTCCCAGCCAATGCAGGCATCGGTGATGCTCTTGCCATAAGCCAGCGGCTCACCGCTTTCCAGACTCTGGTTCCCTTCAACCAGGTGACTTTCCACCATCACGCCAATAATAGCATTTTCACCACCGGCAATCTGCTGGCAAACGTCAGCGCAAACTTCCATCTGCTTTTTGAATTGTTTGGACGAATTTGCATGGCTGAAATCAATCATCACCTGCGCCGGTAAACCCGCTTTTTTCAGCCCTTCTTTCACTTCAGCAACGTGTTTCGCACTGTAGTTAGGCTCTTTACCGCCGCGCAGAATGATATGGCAATCGCCGTTACCGCTGGTATTCACAATTGCCGAATGACCCCATTTGGTCACTGACAGGAAGCAGTGTGGCGCACCAGCAGCATTAATGGCATCAATAGCCACTTTAATCGTGCCATCGGTGCCATTTTTGAATCCTACCGGGCAAGAAAGACCAGACGCCAGTTCACGGTGAACCTGCGATTCGGTTGTACGTGCGCCAATTGCGCCCCAACTCATCAGGTCGGCCAGATACTGCGGGGTGATCATATCGAGAAACTCACCTGCTGCTGGCAGGCCACTATCGTTAATGTCGAGCAGCAATTTACGAGCAATGCGCAAACCGTCGTTGATCTGGAAGCTGTTATCCATATGCGGATCGTTGATCAACCCTTTCCAACCCACTGTCGTACGCGGCTTTTCAAAATAGACACGCATGACGATTTCCAGCTCGTCTTTCAGCTCTTCACGCAGCGCCAGCAAGCGGGTTGCATACTCTTTAGCGGCTACAGGATCATGAATTGAACAAGGGCCAATCACCACTAACAGGCGATCATCATTACCTTTCAGGATCTTGTGGATCGCTTTACGGGCATGGGCAACCGTATTCGCGGCATTTTCGGTAGCGGGGAATTTTTCCAGCAGTGCGACAGGCGGAAGTAACTCTTTGATTTCTTTGATGCGTAAATCGTCGTTCTGATAATTCATGTCTGTTCCAGTGTTGCCATACTTAATTTAGTGAATGCAATAGTTCCAATCTATATCTTCCGTCAGAATGTGTAAACGGGGTTTTACACTATGAACGGAATAATCCTGGAATTAGCAAGAAAAACGCCAGATTGTCGCGAAAAACGAGATCTCACCTACAATTTCTAACTGTAACTTCTTTGTTTATTAATTTTTTCAAGATTCTCTGCTGGATTTATTCTTCTGGCTGAAATCTTAAACCATTGCCTGACAATCACCTGCAAATGCACTGTTGGAAGAGGTTATCCGACATAACGACCATAACAGGAGCATCGTATGAAAATGACAAAACTGGCCACTCTATTTCTGACTGCCACTCTTAGTCTTGCCAGCGGAGCTGCACTGGCTGCCGATAGCGGCGCACAAACTAATAACGGCCAGGCAAACGCTGCGGCTGATGCGGGCCAGGTTGCCCCAGATGCCCGTGAAAATGTCGCGCCAAATAACGTCGATAATAGCGGGGTTAATAGCAACTCGGGCGGCACCATGCTGCACCCGAACGGTTCATCAATGGATAATGATGGCATGACCAAAGATGAAGAGCACAAAAATACGATGTGCAAAGATGGTCGCTGTCCGGACATCAATAAAAAAGTACAAACCGGTGATGGCATCAACAATGATGTCGATACCAAAACCGACGGTACAACACAGTAATCCTGCAATAAAGCCAATACAGGGAGAGCGGAGTCTCTCCCTTTTAATTTTTCCCTTCTAAAAGCAGTATGATGTCATAAAGTTAAGTGAGATTAATTAAGGGATGACTCGTCATGGCGCACTCACACACTTCCGCACATCTGCCAGAAGATAATAATGCTCGTCGCTTGTTATATGCTTTCGGCGTTACCGCCGGTTTTATGCTGGTTGAAGTTATTGGCGGCTTTCTTTCCGGTTCTCTGGCATTGCTGGCTGATGCGGGTCATATGCTGACCGATACTGCCGCCCTGCTTTTCGCCCTACTTGCCGTTCAATTTTCCCGTCGTCCCCCCACCATTCGCCATACTTTCGGCTGGCTTCGATTGACCACCCTCGCGGCGTTTGTAAATGCCATCGCCCTGGTGGTGATTACTATTTTGATTGTCTGGGAGGCGATAGAACGCTTCCGCACGCCACGTCCGGTTGAAGGCGGTATGATGATGACTATTGCCGTGGCTGGATTGCTGGCGAATGTGCTTTCTTTCTGGTTGCTGCATCGTGGCAGTGAAGAGAAAAATCTCAATGTACGCGCGGCAGCGTTGCATGTCCTGGGGGATCTGCTGGGTTCTGTCGGCGCTATCATCGCGGCGTTGATTATTATCTGGACCGGCTGGACGCCTGCTGACCCTATTCTTTCCATTCTCGTTTCACTTCTGGTTCTGCGCAGTGCCTGGCGATTATTGAAAGATAGCGTGAATGAATTACTTGAAGGTGCGCCGGTTTCGCTGGATATCGCTGAACTGAAGCGCCGCATGTGCCGGGAAATCCCGGAAGTGCGCAATGTGCATCATGTACACGTGTGGATGGTGGGCGAGAAGCCAGTAATGACGCTGCATGTGCAGGTGATCCCGCCACACGATCACGACGCATTGTTGGACAAGATCCAACACTATCTGATGGACAACTATCAGATTGAGCACGCCACGATTCAGATGGAATATCAGCCTTGTCATGGGCCGGATTGCCACCTTAATCAAGGGGTTTCCGGCCATTCACATCATCACCATTAATGAGACAGCGCGCGTGAACCTCTTTCGCGTGCGCTGTTTATCCACATCCGGCTGCCGTTCAGGGCAATAAAGGTCAGGATCAGATACTCCAGCGACATGGCATAAACCCCCTGCAAGGCGAAAATCACCACGCTGATCACGTTAATAATGACCCACAGTAACCAGTTTTCGACGTATTTACGTGTCATCAGGATCATTGCCACGATGGAGAGTACCATCATGCAGGAATCCCAGAATGGGAAGGCGTCTGGTTGCAATTCTGGCATAGCCACTTGTAGACCCAACGCTTGCATAATCATTACCGCCACGCGGGTCAGGAACGCAAATACCGGGTTGATAAATACCGTCATCAGACCAATGGCAACGACGCAAACAGCCAACCAGGTTAATGCCTTCGGCAGTGGCAGCCAGCGAATTTTCAACTCGGCTTCATGCTGACTGGTTTGTCGCGACCAGGCATACCAGCCATAAATGTTAGCGGCAAAGAAAAATACCTGCAGCAGTAAGCTGGCATACAATTGAATCTGAAAGAAAATAATGCCAAACAAGGTAACGTTGATCAGACCAAAAAAGTAGTTGCTGATCTTCTCCAGGCTGGCAAGGCCAATACACAGTAACCCAGCGATCGTCCCTACCGCTTCGATCCATGAGAGATCGTAACCGCCAGTACCGATCGGTATATGAACCAGAATGTTCTGTGTGCTAAAAAAATCCATCTTTCCTCCAATGCGTAGCATGATGCCTTATTGTCAGCTATCCACGTAGTGTAGCCGCAAAATCCAGCATACGGTTGAGCGGCACCAGCGCCCTCTCTCGCAGCTTTTCATCAACATGAACCTCGTGTTTGCTTCCTCCCTGTTCTAATGCCTCTGCGATGGCCTGGAGGCCATTCATGGCCATCCACGGGCAATGCGCACAGCTACGGCAGGTTGCACCCTCGCCAGCGGTTGGCGCTTCCAGTAGCTCCTTGTCAGGCACCGCTTGCTGCATTTTGTAGAAGATCCCCCGATCCGTCGCCACAATAAGCCGTTGATGCGGCAATGTTTTCGCAGCATTGATCAACTGACTTGTGGAACCGACCGCATCGGCCATATCGACAATGGCCTGGGGTGACTCCGGATGTACCAGTATGGCAGCGTCAGGGTATTGTTTTTGTAAGCGGGTTAACGCCTGAGTCTTAAACTCATCATGAACGATGCAGGCACCTTGCCAGCATAAGATGTCTGCGCCCGTCTGTTTTTGCACGTAACGCCCCAAATGTTTGTCTGGTGCCCAGATGATTTTTTCCCCCAAACTATCCAGATGATCAATAAGTTCGACGGCAATGCTTGAAGTCACCACCCAATCTGCACGCGCTTTTACCGCAGCAGACGTATTAGCGTAGACGACGACAGTACGATCGGGATGGGCATCACAAAATGCGTTAAATTCTTCAATGGGGCACCCGAGATCCAGTGAACATTCGGCCTTAAGTGTGGGCATCAGAATTGTTTTTTCCGGGCTGAGGATTTTGGCGGTTTCTCCCATAAATCTCACCCCAGCAACTAACAGCGTAGAAGCAGGATGCTTTGCACCAAAGCGCGCCATTTCCAGCGAATCGGAAATGCAGCCGCCGGTTTCCTCCGCCAGTTGTTGGATTTCAGGGTCGGTGTAGTAGTGGGCGACCATAACCGCATTATGTTCTTTCAGCAGGTGTTTTATTTTCTCGCGGTAATACGCTTTTTCATCAATGCTTAACGGCGTCGGCTTTGCTGGGAAAGGATAAATCGCTGCTTCAGGATCAAACATCACGCTCATCTTGCTATCTCGTTTTGCAGACTTAACATTTAAACCGATATGAAGCGTGATATCGCTATTACCGATTTCATTTGTTTTATATGCTAAACAAGATAACCGAATGGCAGGGAAAAGTCACAAGAATTACGTACGTGATATTGGATGCAACGCTTTGCGCTTATCCGACCTACATAAGGTTATTCACTCATCAAGCGTGGGAACTTACGAATTAAAATCGAGGGATGTTAAGATAGCAAAAAGGCACCTTTAGGGTGCCTTTTCACATTGGTGGGTCGTGCAGGATTCGAACCTGCGACCAATTGATTAAAAGTCAACTGCTCTACCAACTGAGCTAACGACCCCTTGCGGGATTATACTGCTTTAATCATTCAGGATGGTGGGTCGTGCAGGATTCGAACCTGCGACCAATTGATTAAAAGTCAACTGCTCTACCAACTGAGCTAACGACCCATACGGGTGTTACCTGAAAGATTTTTACTCGGTGCCAATTATTAAAATTGGTGGGTCGTGCAGGATTCGAACCTGCGACCAATTGATTAAAAGTCAACTGCTCTACCAACTGAGCTAACGACCCGAGTGGTGGGTGATGACGGGATCGAACCGCCGACCCCCTCCTTGTAAGGGAGGTGCTCTCCCAGCTGAGCTAATCACCCGATACTGCGCTGGATACTACTAACTGTTTCCACCTAACCCACCATAATTAGTGGTGGGTCGTGCAGGATTCGAACCTGCGACCAATTGATTAAAAGTCAACTGCTCTACCAACTGAGCTAACGACCCGGTGGTGGGTGATGACGGGATCGAACCGCCGACCCCCTCCTTGTAAGGGAGGTGCTCTCCCAGCTGAGCTAATCACCCGATACTACGCTGGATACTACAACTAACTATGCTAGTGGTGGGTCGTGCAGGATTCGAACCTGCGACCAATTGATTAAAAGTCAACTGCTCTACCAACTGAGCTAACGACCCACTTTAGTGTTGCTTTCGGTTTGTTTGATATCCCGTGGCAACGGCGGCATATATTACTGATTTCAGATTTGAGCGCAACAAAAATTTCGATGTAGATCACTCAACTGCTTATGATTCGCACGACACGACCAGAAATAATGCGACTTCTGGTCGCGTGTTATGCATTACATGGCGTTCAGACGTTTTTGTGCCTGTTTGGCGCCATCAGTACCAGGGTACTTACTGATAACCTGTTGGTACACGGCTTTCGCTTTCGCAGTGTCACCTTTGTCCTGCATGATGACGCCGACCTTAAACATCGCATCTGCAGCCTTCGGTGACTTCGGATAGTTTTTCACTACCGAAGCAAAATAGTACGCCGCATCATCTTTCTTACCCTTGTTGTAGTTTAACTGACCCAGCCAATAATTGGCGTTTGGCAGGTAAGTTGAATCAGGATAATTTTTGATGAAATTCTGAAATGCCACCATCGCATCATCCTGGCGGAATTTATCCTGCACCAGTGCAATAGCTGCATTGTAATCAGTGTTTGCATCACCGCTTTTCACCGGCGCGCCAGCACTCGCAGTACCAGCATCAGCCGTTGGCGTTGTTGCCGCCGCCCCGCTTTGCTCAACGCTGGCAGATTGCGTCGCTGCACCACCGCTGCTGAGGCTATCGATCTGCAACAGGATCTGCTTTTGCCGCTCCACGACCTGATTTAGTTGATACTGATTTTCCTGAATTTGACCACGCAGGGAATCAATATCGGACTGATTATCGGAGAGTTGCTGCTGAAGTTGAGTTAAAAGCTGACTGTGAGCATTAGAAATACGCTCAAGTTGAGTGACGCGGTCTTCGACCGAGCCTGAGCCGACACTACTGATTGGTGCCTGAGCAAAAGCGGCCCAGGGGGCCGCTATACCAACCAGTAACGACAGACTCAATAGTTGATGTCTGAAGTTACTGCTCATGCAATTCTCTTAGTAAACCAGTACCGCACGACGGTTTTTGGAGTATGCCGCTTCGTCATGGCCCAGTACTGCAGGTTTTTCTTTACCGTAAGAAACGATGGAGATCTGGTCAGCAGAAACACCTTTACCCTGCAGGTACATCTTAACGGCGTTCGCACGACGTTCACCCAGGGAAATGTTGTATTCCGGAGTACCACGTTCGTCCGCGTGACCTTCTACGGTGACTTTGTAAGACGGGTTGCTACGCAGGAAGTTTGCGTGTGCATCCAGCATTTGAGCGAAATCAGAACGGATATCGTATTTGTCCAGATCGAAGTAAACGATATTATTCTGCTGTAGCTGTTGCATTTGCAGACGAGCCTGCTCTTCGGAAGACATGTTGCCGTTACCGCCGTTCGCATCCATACCAGTGCCGGCACCCAGCATGCCTTCGCTGCCGTCATTGCTGGCGTTCTTGTTGGAAGAACATGCCGCAATTGCCATAACAGGCAGAGCAATCATCAGCCCTTTCAGCACTTTGTTCAGTTGCATTTCAATGATTCCTTTACTATTCAATTAATTATTATCACAGATACGGCGACCAGGCAGGGAATTTGACCTGTCCATCAGTTGCCGGAAGACGCGCTTTGAAACGCCCATCTGTAGAAACCAAATTCAGCACGGATCCCATCCCCTGAGAAGAGCTGTAGATTACCATAGTGCCGTTAGGTGCCAGACTTGGCGTTTCATCCAGGAACGTTGACGACAGAACTTGTACGCCTCCCGTTACCAGATCTTGTTTGGCAATGTGCTGCTGCCCACCATTGGAGCTGACCATTACCATAAATTTACCGTCGCTGCTGACATCCGCATCCTGGTTCTGCGAACCTTCCCAGGTAATACGTTGTGGCGCACCGCCGTTGATATTCACTTTATAAACCTGCGGACGACCTGCCTGGTCAGAAGTAAATGCCAGGTTCTGGCTATCCGGGAACCAGGTCGGTTCAGTGTTGTTGCTACGGCCATCAGTCACCTGACGAATCTGACCAGAAGCTAAATCCATTACGTACAGGTTCAGGCTACCCGTTTTAGACAGGGCAAACGCCAGTTTGCTGCCATCCGGTGAGAACGCTGGCGCACCGTTGTGACGCGGAAATGAAGCCACCTGACGCACAGCGCCATTTGCCAGCGTCTGGATAACCAGCGCGGAACGACCACTTTCGAAGGTGACATATGCCAGTTTAGAACCGTCTGGTGACCACGCTGGAGACATCAGCGGCTGAGGAGAGCGGTGAACCACAAACTGGTTGTAGCCATCGTAGTCAGATACGCGCAATTCGTACGGGAACTGACCACCGTTGGTCTGAACAACGTAGGCAATACGAGTACGGAACGCACCCTTAATGCCGGTCAGTTTTTCAAACACTTCGTCACTGGCGGTATGGCCAGCATAACGCAGCCATTGCTTGTTAACTTTATATGAGTTCTGAGCAAGTACAGTACCCGGAGCACCACCGGTATCAACTAGCTGATAAGCAACATTGTAAGAGCCGTCCGGGTTCGGAGTGACCTGACCTACAACCACAGCGTCAATACCCAGTGCAGACCATGCTGCGGGTTGAACTTCCTGCGCGCTACCCGGCTGCTGTGGCAGACGAGCGCGATCTAACGGGTTAAATTTACCGCTGTTACGCAAGTCAGCAGCAACGATGCCGCCAATATCTTCAGGTGCCGCACCAGGCCCTGCCCACTGGAAAGGAACGACACCAATAGGACGACCGGAATCTACACCACTGTCGATCACAATGCGGACTTCAGCGTGCAGAACTGACGCCCACAGTATGAGAAAACCAAATGCTACTCGTAATGCCTGCTTCATCATATCTCCCTTATCCGGACAGATAGTCCACGATAATTTAGCAGAATGTTAACAAACTCAAATACACAAAACTACCAGAACCCCGCGACAACCGATGTCTGATATTAACCGCCGTGACGGCCAACATCGCGATTACGGCTTGAAGTCCAATGGTGCGTTTTTGAACACTTCATATACTGCCTGGCTTGGTGGTTTCGGGATCTTCGCAAGTTTAGCTGCTGCCAGTGCAGCCTGACAAAGTGCGGGATCGCCACCTTCAGGTTTGATATCCAGTAACATGCCATCTGGTGCCAGTTTTATGCGCAGCGTACAGGTTTTGCCTGCATAAGACGATGCGTCATAAAACTTACTTTCGATAGCAGATTTAATCTGCCCGGCATAGTTATTGATATCTGCACCTGATGCGCCATTGTTTTTAGTATTACCACTCCCGGCAGGCGAAGCATTGTTCCCTTTCGCCCCACCACCGGTTTTCGGTGCATTCTTACCAGAGCTTAGCTCACCGAAGATATCATCTGCCTCTGCGGCCGCTTTAGCTGCAGCGGCTTTTTCAGCAGCCGCTTTTGCCGCTGCTGCTTTCTTATCAGCTGCAGCTTTCTCTGCCGCTGCTTTCTTATCAGCCGCAGCTTTCTCTGCCGCTGCTTTCTTATCAGCCGCAGCCTTTTCAGCAGCCGCTTTCTTCTCAGCTTCAGCCTTCGCTTTTTCAGCAGCTTCAGCCGCTGCTTTCTTTCTTGCTTCAGCAGCGGCGGCTTCTGCAGCTTCGGCTTTCTTCTTCAGTGCCGCAGCAGCTTTGGCGGCTTCAGCCTCAGCTTTCTTCTGCGCTTCGGCTGCTGCTTTGGCATCCGCTTCGGCCTTCGCTTTAGCATCTGCCGCAGCTTTCGCTGCCGCTTCTTCCGCTTGCTTCTGCTTTAACTCAGCCTGTTTGGCGGCGTCTTCAGCCTGCTTTTTCTGTTCCTGAGCAGCTAACCGCTCTTTCTCAAGTTGCTTCAGGCGTTCCTGTTCAGCCGCTTGCTTTTCACGGAGTTCTTCGGCTACCTGCTGTTCCTTAATCTTGCGCTGCTCTTCGGAACGCTTCGCGCTTGACTCCTGGCTTTGCATGCGTTTGTACTGCTCAACTACCGCACCTGAATCAACCATTACGGCGTCGATAGACGAACCACCGCCACCTCCGGCTGAAGCTTCTATATTCTCATCGAACGAACTCCAGATCAGCGCCGCAAATAAGATGACATGCAGCACTGCTGAAATAATTATCGCCCGTTTGAGCTTGTCGTTTTGTTCGGTTGCCTTTGACACTCTCGGTTCCCAAAAACTGTTCGCCTGTTACCCGCTCTCTTTCAAGCAAGGGAAACGCAGATGCTTAGATAGGCTGCGTCATTAAACCAACCGATTTCACACCCGCACTGTGTAACAAGTTCAGCGCTTTAATTATTTCATCGTAAGGCACATCTTTTGCGCCACCGATCAGAAAGACCGTTTTCGGATTAGCCTTGAAACGGCTGGAGATTTCTGCCACCACCTGCTCTGGAGGTAAACGCTCCAGGCGATCTTTCTCAACCACCACGGTGTACTGACCAATACCAGATACTTCAACTATCACTGGCGGATTATCGTTACTACTCACTGCCTGCGATTCAGTAGCGTCTGGCAGATCGACCTCCACACTCTGGGTAATGATGGGTGCTGTCGCCATAAAGATCAGCAACAGCACCAGCAGTACATCCAGCAACGGTACGATGTTGATTTCGGACTTGAGATCGCGACGACCTCGTCCACGCGCTCTGGCCATGGCTTACCCCTTGTTGCTCTCGCTAACGGTAAACGCCTGGCGGTGCAGAATCGCAGTAAACTCTTCCATAAAGTTATCGTAATTCAGTTCCAGTTTGTTTACGCGTTGGTTAAGACGGTTGTAAGCCATAACCGCCGGAATAGCGGCGAACAGACCGATTGCCGTGGCAATCAACGCTTCTGCGATACCGGGAGCCACCATTTGCAGTGTTGCCTGCTTCACCGCACCAAGGGCAATAAAAGCGTGCATGATCCCCCAGACTGTACCAAACAAACCGATATACGGGCTGATAGAACCCACCGTACCGAGAAACGGAATGTGTGTTTCCAGATTTTCCAGCTCACGATTCATAGAGATACGCATCGCACGTGCAGCCCCTTCCACCACTGCTTCTGGCGCATGGCTGTTGGCACGATGCAGGCGCACAAATTCTTTGAACCCGCTGTAAAAGATTTGTTCCGACCCAGTGAGATTATCCCGTTTTCCCTGGCTCTCCTGATAGAGGCGAGAAAGTTCGATTCCAGACCAGAATTTATCTTCAAACGCTTCGGCTTCACGCGCTGCAGCGTTAAGAATACGGGTCCGCTGGATAATAATGGCCCAGGATGCGATTGAAAAACCAATCAAAATCAACATGATAAGTTTAACCAGAAGGCTAGCCTTCAGGAACAAATCAAGGATATTCATGTCAGTCACTGCTTAAACTCCGCGACAATAGACTTAGGAAGCGCACGAGGCTTCATTTTGAGTGGGTCAACGCAAACAATCAGAACCTCGGCTTCATTCAGCAGAGTATTCTCGGCGTTGACAATACGTTGCGTGAAAACCAAAGAGGTGCCACGCATTGATGTTATTTCAGTCTGTATTTCGAGCATATCGTCGAGCCGTGCAGGTGCGTAATATTCCACCGTCATTTTACGCACCACGAAGGCAACACGTTCAGCCATCAGTGCCTGTTGGCTAAAGTGATGGTGGCGCAGCATCTCTGTGCGTGCTCTTTCATAAAAAGCGATGTAACTGGCATGGTACACCACACCACCGGCATCAGTATCTTCATAATAGACACGAACCGGCCATCGAAACAGCGTTGTATTCACTTTACATCCCGGTAATGCAACAAAAGTTAGAACTTTTAAACGCTGCTACTATACGCGTGCGATTGAGGTTTGGGAATGAGGGTAAGTTAAGGGAGCGTAAAAATTTATGGACCCTCAACGGCCCATAAATTTTTAAAGAGAATTCTGATTTAAAAGAAGAAGAAAATCAGCCCTACAATGAGAACAAGATCAGCAAGCAATGGGCAAAAAATCCCTTTCCAAAGAACCTTCTGCGGACGAAACCCCACGCCGTGAATAACGCCTGCGCAGACGGCCCACATCAGCAATAATCCATGCCAGATTTCCAGCTCACTGGTCTTCGCGGCAAAACGTGATGGGGCCCAAAACATACATCCTGCTAACAGAAGCGCCATCACGAAGGAAAGCGCCCTCAGAGGGCGCTTGTCCATTACCGCATACAAGGTTGCGATAATCTTACTCATCAACTGTCTTCTTGACCGGCTTTGCCTGATTCGACGTGCTCAAGCGCCAGCGCGGTAATTACCCCAAATGAACAGGCAAGAAGCGTTCCCAGAATCCATGCGAAATACCACATTTTTAGCTCCTTACTTAGTACAGAGAGTGGGTGTTACGTTCAATATCTTCTTTGGTGATACGTCCGAACATTTTCCAGTAACACCAGGCGGTGTAGAGCAGAATGATCGGCACCAGAACCACCGCAACCCAGGTCATGACGTTAAGCGTCAGTTGGCTGGAAGTTGCATCCCACATTGTCAGACTTGCATTCATCATGGTGCTGGACGGCATTACAAACGGGAACATTGCAATACCCGCAGTCAGAATGATGCAGGCCAGTGTCAGAGAAGAGAACACAAACGCCCACGCGGCTTTATCCATACGCGCAGTCAGGATAGTCAGCAGTGGTAGAACTACCCCCAGAGCCGGAATAGCCCACAGAATTGGCGTGTTGTTGAAGTTCACCAGCCATGCACCAGCTTCACGAACCACTTCTTTATTCAGCGGGTTAGATGCTGCGTAATGGTCCATTGTCGACTTCACAACATAACCGTCGATACCGTACATCACCCATACGCCAGCCAGTGCGAAGCACACCAGCGTTACCAGCGCCGCCACCTGAGCCGTTGCACGGGTACGCAGGTGCAGTTCACCAACGGTGCGCATTTGCAGATAGGTTGCACCCTGAGTGATGATCATCCCGACGCTTACCACACCAGCCAGCAGGCCGAACGGATTGAGCAGTTGGAAGAAGTTACCGGTGTAGTACAGACGGAGATATTCATCAACATTGAACGGTACACCCTGCAACAGGTTACCGAACGCCACGCCAATCACCAGCGGCGGAACGAAGCTACCAATGAAGATGCCCCAGTCCCACATGTTACGCCAGCGGGTTTCTTCAATCTTGGAACGGTAATCAAAACCGACCGGACGGAAGAACAAAGATGCCAGCACGAGGATCATCGCGACATAGAAGCCGGAAAACGCAGCGGCATAGACCATCGGCCAGGCAGCAAATAATGCGCCGCCTGCAGTGATCAGCCAAACCTGGTTACCGTCCCAGTGTGGGGCGATGGAGTTAATCATAATTCGACGCTCGGTGTCGTTACGACCGAGGAAACGGGTGAGCATGCCCACCCCCATGTCGAAACCGTCAGTGACTGCAAAACCAATCAGCAGAATGCCAACCAGCAGCCACCAGATAAAACGCAATACTTCATAATCGATCATTTGACGACTCCTGTCTTAGCGTGCCGGCTGAGTAGTCGTGGAAGACTGCTCAAAGTGATAGCGACCGGTTTTCAGGCTGCTTGGGCCGAGGCGTGCAAACTTGAACATTAAGAACATTTCTGCCACCAGGAACAGGGTATACAGGCCGCAAATCAGAACCATAGAGAAGATGAGATCGCCTGCAGTCAGCGACGAGTTCGCCACTGCGGTAGGCAGCACCTCACCGATAGCCCACGGTTGACGACCATATTCGGCAACAAACCAGCCCGCTTCTACAGCGATCCACGGCAGCGGAATACCGTACAGCGCGGCGCGCAGCAGCCATTTTTTCTCACCGATACGGTTGCGGATTACGCTCCAGAAGGAGAGCGCGATAATTGCCAGCAGCAGGAAGCCACACGCCACCATGATGCGGAACGCGAAGTACAGCGGTGCTACACGTGGAATAGAGTCTTTGGTTGCCTGTTGAATCTGCGCTTCAGTCGCATCCGCCACATTCGGCGTATAGCGTTTCAGCAGCAGACCATAACCGAGATCTTTCTTCATGCTATTGAACTGATCGCGTACAGCCTGGTCGGTAGAACCAGAACGCAGTTGCTCAAGCAGAGAGTACGCTTTCATCCCGTTACGGATACGTTCTTCGTGCTGCACCATCAGCTCTTTCAGGCCGATAACCGGCGTATCCACAGAACGTGTAGCGATGATACCCAGCGCATAAGGGATCTGGATTGCAAATTTGTTCGTCTGCTCTTCCTGATCAGGAATACCGAACAGAGTAAAGGCAGCAGGCGCAGGTTGAGTTTCCCACTCGGCTTCAATAGCAGCCAGTTTGGTTTTCTGCACGTCACCCATTTCGTAACCGGATTCATCACCCAGAACAATAACGGACAGAACAGCAGCCATACCGAAGCTTGCAGCGATAGCAAAGGAGCGTTTTGCGAAGGCGAAGTCACGGCCTTTCAGCATATACCATGCGCTGATACCGAGGATGAACATCGCACCAGTCACATAACCAGACGCAACAGTGTGAACGAATTTCACCTGAGCAACCGGGTTAAGCACCAGCTCGGAGAAGCTCACCATCTCCATACGCATAGTTTCGAAATTGAAATCGGACGCGATTGGGTTTTGCATCCAGCCGTTCGCAACCAGAATCCACAGTGCGGACAGGTTTGAACCGAGCGCCACCAGCCAGGTGACACACATATGCTGAACTTTACCCAGACGATCCCAACCGAAGAAGAACAGACCTACAAAGGTGGATTCGAGGAAGAAGGCCATCAGACCTTCGATTGCCAGCGGCGCACCGAAGATATCCCCTACATAGTGAGAATAATAAGACCAGTTAGTCCCGAACTGGAACTCCATGGTTAAACCGGTTGCCACACCCAGAGCAAAGTTGATACCAAACAACTTGCCCCAGAACTTTGTCATATCTTTATAAATCTGTTTGCCGGAAAGGACGTAGACCGTTTCCATGATGGCCAGCAGGAACGCCATACCGAGCGTCAGTGGCACAAAAAGGAAGTGGTACATCGCGGTCAAGGCAAACTGTAAGCGCGACAGTTCGACTATATCTAACATCATGACTCCTTGCTCATCGCATGAAGACTCCGAGAGTGAACCCCGTTAGAAAGGGTCACACGCATGCCCCAATACAAAATTATTTGCTCGCCCCTATCGTTGCCATTTCATCAAAAGAGGAAAAGACAATGATAAAAAGTTACAAACATGTTAATGAATAAACCAAATTGATCCCGCAATTATATTACGCCGCAAAATCCTTACAATAAACAGGTTTTTATTGAACAAATTTGCATTTTTCGACAGTGATCAATTTATAGCGAAATTGTCACCATCTCACCAATTTGATCTACGACAATTTATCGTGTTTTGCAGATTTTTTTCAAGAATTAAAAATTGATTTATATCAAAATCAATCAGATATGTTAATTATGTGTGAATTAGAGATTGTTGGTAATTTTATTGTTAACACATTGTAAACCATAAATGCATAATTATTATCGCAATGGAGAGATATAGATAAAAAACCAGTATTTTATTTAACAGAGCTGCTTTATCGACTTTTTATAATACTAATTAGTTAGAGTAGCCAATTTGTTGCCATTTTACATAACATATTTTTATCAAAGTTAATCGATTGTTGTCTTTATGAGCACATTCCTATGAGTCCATTATTTTATTGTTTCTCTGGTAATAATCACTTATAGGAATAGATGTATTGGGTATAGTCAGGCGGGACGAAAATTTTTTAAGCGAAATTATAGGGTATAGGTATTTTCCCGCTCTTGTCCTCTACGATTAATTCAGCAATTAACAATTAAGAAAAATAGCAGGTAATTCAGCAAGTAAGTCTACCGCAGGCTGTTATATATAGAATATTGTTATTCATTTAACAGCAACACGAAACAACGAAGTGGGATTGTAAGTGAGTGTTATAAAACTCCAGATTCCTTCGAACAATACGTTACCCTGCCTCTAAAAAATACTCCTATGGCGTAAAGTTGATTAGCTCCAACGAATGGCATAAACCTGTGCAGGATATTAACTACTTGTTACTTACAACATTATTTTTACAATTCTGCGTTAAGCCAGAAGCGAATAGTATTGGATACATACATCAAACTTTTTTAATTGCCTTTATAGGGGTTAAAAGTGTGCCCAAAATGCAAATTAGATGTTGATCACAATTATATCAACATATTAGATCAATAGAATTTAAAAAAAATTAAAATCAATGGCGCAAGGCATCGCAACGCATTGAATTTTCTCACCTATTTAAACACACATTATAAACAAGCATTTTACGAAAGATATTTTGAAAATAGATCAATTGCATCCTAATGACTGGGCAAAGAAACTCCAGTGATATTAAGCATGTGCCGTTATTTATGGCCATAAATACAACGTGTGTAACTTATTTTACTCTCTGTCTTACAAAGGATTACCCATGAAGAAAGCAACACTTGTGATTGGCGTTATTGGCGCTGACTGCCATGCAGTAGGCAATAAAGTTCTGGATCGTGTTTTTACCACCCATGACTTCAGGGTCATTAATCTGGGCGTTATGGTCAGCCAGGACGAATATATTGATGCCGCCATTGAAACTGGCGCTAACGCGATTGTGGTTTCCTCTATCTATGGTCATGGCGATATCGACTGTCTGGGCATGCGTGAACGCTGCATCGAGCGCGGGCTGGGTGACATTCTGCTTTATGTGGGCGGTAACCTGGTGGTGGGTAAACATGACTTCGCTGACGTGGAAATCAAATTCAAAGAAATGGGTTTTGATCGCGTCTTCGCACCCAGCCATGACTTAGAAGATGTCTGCCAACTGATGACCAACGATATCAACCAACGTCATGGCGTAGAAATACACATTCTCGAAGAGGCAATCTGATGCAAATTGTCTCTGTCGATATTGGATCGACGTGGACCAAAGCAGCCCTCTTCACTCGGGAGGGGGACGCGTTAACGTTGGTTAACCACGTTCTGACTCCAACCACCAGGCACCATCTGGCGGAAGGTTTTTTCTCCAGCCTGAACCAGGTGTTAAACGTAGATAATGCCCTCCCCCTGTTAAACTGCGGTGAGGTTGCATTGAAGTATTCCTCCTCAGCCAAAGGGGGACTGGCGGTCGCTGCAATGGGGTTAGTGCCTTCTATCACCCTGGAAACTGCGAAAGTAACCGCTCACTCTGCTGGCGCTAAAATCACGCAATATTACGCCTATAAGCTGAACCGCCGTGATATTCAGGCGCTGGAAGAGACACCGCCAGACATCCTGTTGTTCACCGGCGGCACCGACGGCGGTGAAGAAAGTTACGGACTGAATAACGCCCGCGTGCTGGCAGAATCAAAACTCGACTGCGCCATTATTTATGCCGGAAACAGGGATATTCAGGATGAAGTGCAAGCCATCCTTGGGCATAAAGAGCTGACTATCGTCGATAACGTCCTGCCTGACCTTGACCATCCAACCCCTTTGGCCGCGCGTCAGGCCATCTGCGACATTTTTCTCAAACGTATTGTTAAAGGAAAAGGACTGGATGTCATTGTTGATGAAACGGGCGAAGAACCGATGCCGACACCGTGGACGGTCTATGAGTTGGTAAAGGCCATCAGCAATGTAAATAGTCACTGGAAAGAGTTCATTCTTCTCGACATGGGCGGCGCAACCACCGACGTCTATTCCGCCTGCATTAATCATCTCGCGCCAGATACCGTTTTGCACGGCGTACCAGAACCATTCATAAAACGAACCGTAGAAGGCGATCTGGGGATGCGCGTCTCGGCGGCGGTGGTTGGTGAAAACGCAAAAGACTTAGTCAATATGATCTTTGCTCAGCAACCCGTGCAGCAGGAGGCTTTTTATCATTACCTTCGTCATTTGGCCGCTCATCCCGAATACTTACCCGCTAACACAGAAGAAAAATATTTCGATGCTGTGCTGGCCGGGCTGTGCGTGGGTTACGCCACAGAACGTCATGCGGGCACCAAAAAAGAAGTCTGCACCTGCGTCGGTAATGTTGATTTACAAATGGGACGCGACCTTACCACCGTGCACAAAGTCATCGGCTCCGGTGGATGGCTGTCGCGCGCCAGCCAGTTTGATATTCATCACTGGCTGAAGTACCGCGAGTTAAACGACGACGGCAAACGCATTCTCTTACCGACTCAATTTGAATATTACCGTGATTCACAGGGGCTATTTCCACTGCTGGCAAACGTCGCCAGAGTAGACCCGCAAGCCGCTGCGCTCACCAGTATTCAATGCTTAACCCTATAACAATTAAGGCAGCAACCAATGGAACTTCGAAACAAGAAATTAACCCATGACGAATTCATGGCCGAGCGGCAACAGGTACTGAAAACCTGGGAAACTGGCAAGGACGTTGAAAAATTCGAAGATGGCGTTAAATACCAACAAACCATTCCTGAACATAAACGCTTCTCCCTTGCCCTGCTGAAAGCAGACCTGGAAGGTAAAACACTTAGCCAGCCGCGCGCTGGCGTGGCGCTGATGGACGAACACATTGAACTACTGAAAACACTACAAGAAGAGTGCGATCTGCTGCCGAGCACCATTGATGCCTACACCCGTCTGAATCGTTACGAAGAAGCGGCGGTGGGCATTAAGAAGTCCATCGAAGCCGGAACATCTAAACTGAACGGTTTACCGGTGGTTAACCACGGTGTCGCAGCGTGCCGCCGTCTGACCGAAACCCTGCAAAAACCGTTACAGATCCGCCACGGCACGCCAGATGCGCGCCTGCTGGCTGAAATCTCAATGGCCAGTGGCTTCACCAGTTATGAAGGCGGCGGCATTTCCTACAATATTCCGTATGCCAAACGTGTAACGCTGGAAAAATCTATCCGCGACTGGCAGTACTGCGACCGCTTAATGGGGTTGTATGAAGAACATGGCATTCGTATCAACCGCGAACCATTTGGCCCACTGACTGGAACGCTGATCCCGCCATTTATCTCGCACTCTGTTGCGATTATCGAGGGCCTGTTGGCGTTGGAACAAGGCGTAAAATCTATCACTGTTGGTTATGGCCAGGTCGGCTGCCTGACACAAGATATTGCGGCGATCCGGTCTCTACGTGAACTCGCGCACGAATACTTCCAAAACAATGGTTATACGGACTACGAGTTAAGTACGGTGTTCCACCAGTGGATGGGCGGTTTTCCGGAAGACGAATCGAAAGCGTTCGCCATTATCTCCTGGGGCGCGGCGGTAGCAGGCATGTCGGGCGCAACTAAAGTTATCACCAAAAGCCCACATGAAGCATGGGGTATACCTACCGCCGCCGCCAACGTGCAGGGGCTGAAAGCCTCCCGTCAAATGCTCAATATGGTCAGCGATCAAAAATTCCCGCCATGCCCTGTGGTTGAACTGGAAATTGAGCTGATTAAAAGTGAAGTTCGTGCCGTCCTGAATAAAGTGTTCGAACTGGGCAATGGTGATATCGCGCGC
The DNA here is from genome assembly GCF_003027595.1 of Escherichia sp. 20412-1. Lineage (NCBI taxonomy): Bacteria > Pseudomonadati > Pseudomonadota > Gammaproteobacteria > Enterobacterales > Enterobacteriaceae > Escherichia > Escherichia sp. 20412-1. Next base: position 83,120 of record NZ_PYQM01000015.1, read on the forward strand.
GGTACAGTGCTGGCTTTTGAAGCGGGTGTACTGGATGTACCCTTTGCGCCAGCCGCCTGCAACGCGGGCAAACTTCTTCCGGTTCGTGACAACACCGGGGCTATCCGCGTACTTGAAGCCGGAGCCGTTCCTCTGCCAAAAGAGATTCTTGACCTCCACCACGATTACGTTGCCGAACGCGCACGCGTTGAAGGACGCCAACCGACATTCCAGATGGTTGTAGATGACATCAATGCCGTATCCCACAGCAAATTAATAGGAAGACCATAATGAAAATAAAACAGGCCCTTTTCACCGCTGGTTACTCATCGTTCTATTTCGACGACCAGCAGGCGATAAAAAACGGAGCGGGTCATGACGGCTTTTTTTATACCGGGGAGCCAGTAACGCCCGGTTTTAGCGCTGTGCGCCAGGCCGGGGAGTGCGTTTCAGTTCAGTTGATTCTGGAAAACGGTGCCGTCGCCGTCGGTGACTGTGCTGCTGTTCAATACTCCGGAGCCGGTGGCCGCGATCCACTATTCCTTGCTGAACACTTTATTCCGTTCCTCAACACGCATATCAAACCTTTGCTGGAAGGTCGCGATGTGGACGCATTCCTGCCGAATGCCCGTTTCTTCGACAAACTGCGTATTGACGGCAACCTGCTGCACACTGCCGTGCGTTATGGTTTATCGCAGGCATTACTTGACGCCACCGCGCTGGCAACCGGTCGCCTGAAAACCGAGGTCGTTTGTGCCGAATGGCAATTACCCTGCGTAGCGGAATCCATTCCGTTATTTGGTCAAAGCGGTGACGACCGTTACATCGCTGTGGATAAAATGATCCTTAAAGGCGTCGATGTCCTGCCACATGCATTGATTAATAACGTTGAAGAGAAGCTGGGCTATAAAGGTGAAAAACTACGCGAATATATCCGTTGGCTGGCGGATCGCATTTTGGGCAAACGCACCAGCGCACGCTATCGCCCTACCCTGCACATTGACGTTTACGGCACTATCGGTCTGATCTTCGATATGGATCCGGTGCGCTGCGCCCAATACATCGCCAGTCTGGAAGACGAAGCACAAGGTTTGCCACTGTACATTGAAGGTCCTGTCGATGCCGGTAATAAACCTGATCAAATTCGCTTGTTAACCGCCATCACCAAAGAGCTGACGCGCCTCGGTTCCGGCGTGAAAATTGTCGCTGACGAGTGGTGTAACACCTACCAGGATATCGTTGATTTCACCGATGCAGGCAGTTGTCATATGGTGCAAATTAAAACGCCGGATCTTGGCGGTGTTCGTAACATCGTTGACGCAGTGTTGTATTGCAACAAACACGGGATGGAAGCCTACCAGGGCGGCACCTGCAACGAAACAGAGATCAGCGCCCGCACCTGTGTGCACGTTGCGCTGGCCGCACGCCCAATGCGTATGCTGGTCAAGCCAGGGATGGGTTTCGACGAAGGCCTCAACATCGTCTTCAACGAAATGAATCGTACTATCGCACTGTTGCAGGCTAAGGGATAACAGATGGCTCGTAAATTCAAAGTGTTATCGCCAACAGCCATTCTTGGTTATGGTTTCCCGGAAGAAAGTTTTAATAAGGCGATGGAAGAATCTCCGGATCTGATCGCCGTTGACGCCGGTTCATCTGACCCAGGTCCCCATTACCTGGGGGCGGGTAAAGCCTTTACCGACCGGGCGGGCGTCAAACGCGACCTGCGTTACATGATAACCGCTGGCGTGAAGAACAACATTCCGGTGGTAATCGGTACGGCAGGCGGCTCCGGCGCGGCCCCACATCTGGAGTGGTGCCGTGAAATTATTCATGAAATTGCGCAAGAAGAAAAACTCTCGTTCTCGATGGCGCTGATTCCTGCTGACGTCGACAAAGCACTCGTCCACGAAGCGCTGGATAATGGCAAAATCACGGCGCTGGATTTTGTCCCGGCATTAACCCATGAAGCAATCGACGAAAGTACCTACATTGTGGCGCAAATGGGGATCGAGCCTTTCCAGCGGGCGCTGAAAGCAGGCGCTCAGGTGGTTCTGGGTGGGCGCGCTTACGACCCGGCCTGCTTTGCCGCACTGCCTATCATGCAGGGGTTTGACGAAGGGCTGGCGCTGCACTGCGGGAAAATCCTTGAGTGCGCGGCCATTGCCGCAACGCCTGGCTCCGGTTCAGACTGTGCAATGGGTATCATTGACGACAACGGCTTTACGCTGAAGACATTTAATCCACAGCGTAAATTTACCGAAACGTCCGCCGCCGCGCATACGTTGTATGAGAAATCTGATCCGTACTTCCTGCCTGGACCTGGCGGCGTACTGAATCTGAAGAGCTGTACATTTAAAGCGGTCAATGATGGCGAAGTGTATGTCAGCGGTTCAAAACATGAAGAAACGCCGTATGCCCTGAAACTGGAAGGCGCCCGTCGGGTTGGCTTCCGCTGCCTGACCATTGCCGGGACCCGCGATCCTATTATGATTGCCGGGATCGACAAAATTATCGAAGAAGTGAAAGCAAGCGTAGCGAGTAACCTTTCGCTGGACGATGACAGCATCCGCATTACATTCCACCTGTACGGAAAAAATGGCGTCATGGGTGCTCATGAACCCACGCAAACTGCCGGACACGAACTGGGGATCCTGCTGGATGTCGTCGCGCCAACTCAGGAGATTGCCAATAGCGTTTGCTCGCTGGTGCGTTCAACCATGTTGCACTATGGCTATGAAAATCGCATCGCTACCGCAGGTAACCTCGCCTTCCCGTTCTCGCCCTCAGATGTACAGGCTGGGCCGGTATATGAGTTCTCGATCTATCACCTGATTGAAGCCAACGACGCACTGCGTTTTGATTTCCACATCGAACAGGTGACGCCGGAAGGAGTTCAGGCATGAAACAGTCAATTCGTTCACTGGCGCAGGTGATCCGCTCCAAAAACGCCGGACCCTATGAACTGGTTTTAGATATTTTATTTAAAACGAAAGAAAACTATGAGCGAGTTAAATCATCTGGGCAATTAACCCCAGAACTGGTGGCTGGCTTATATCATGTTGAACCTGAATTTATTCATCGTATTGTCTGGTTTGATCCTTCTAATGCAGTAAAAATCGTCATGCCACGAGATATTATCTCCGGAAATGTGGGTGATAGTGATGTTTATGGTGCACAGCAACACGCACCTTTATTAAGTATTCATTTTGATATTTAATAATTAATATTGTTTAGATTATCAACCTCATAAATGTACCTGCATAGATTTATTCATGACTGGTACATTTATCTAAATATATCAATAAAATAAATTGCGAAGCATGCTGGTATTATCACATCTTAAATAACGGGTGAACTACGTCCCTCTAAAAATCACACGTAATTAAACAAAAAATGCTTAAGTAAATACCGAATGACAACGTGATATAAACATCCAGCTCCTGCTGGAAAAATGGCCTGTCTTAGCATTCGGTAAAAATAACCACAACGTGAGAAGAGATCATGTCTAAACCATTCGTCTGGCAGGATCCGTTTTTGCAAGATAAAGACGGTACAGAATATAAATTAATTAGCGATCAACATATTATGGTAACGAAGTTAGACGGTGAAGACGTAATAAAAGTCGCCCCTGACGCGTTAACGTTGCTTGCCCGACAGGCATTTTATGAAGCCTCTTTTTTCTTACGCTCTGCTCATTTGCAACAGGTCGCCAGCATTCTTAACGATCCGCAAGCCAGCAGTAATGACAAATACGTGGCCTTGCAGTTACTGCGAAATGCAGAGGTCTCGGCAAAGGGAATATTACCCAACTGTCAGGACACAGGCACAGCAACGATTGTTGCCAGCAAGGGACAACATATCTGGACCGGGTGCAATGATGCTGAAGCCCTGAGCAAAGGTATTTACAGCACTTTCCAGGAAAATAATCTGCGTTTTTCGCAAAATGCGCCACTGGATATGTATACCGAGATGAATACCCAAACCAATCTCCCGGCGCAGATTGATATCAGCGCCGTACCCGGCGACGAATACCATTTTCTGTGTGTTAATAAAGGGGGAGGCTCCGCCAATAAAGCCGCGCTTTATCAGGAAACAAAATCTCTCCTGCAACCGGAAAAACTGACCGCATTTTTAATTGAAAAAATGAAATCGCTGGGCACCGCCGCCTGTCCGCCCTACCATATCGCCTTTGTCGTCGGAGGACTTTCTGCCGATCAAGCGTTAAAAGTCGCCAAACTGGCTTCAACGAAATACTACGATAATCTGCCCACCAGCGGAAACGAGCAGGGACAAGCATTCCGCGATGTTGAACTGGAAAAAACATTGCTCGACGCCAGCCAGCAATTTGGTATTGGTGCTCAGTTTGGTGGCAAATATTTCGCTCATGATATTCGTGTTATTCGTCTGCCACGCCACGGCGGCTCCTGCCCAATTGCCATGGCGCTCTCCTGTTCCGCCGATCGCAATATTAAGGCCAAAATTAACAAACACGGTATCTGGCTGGAAAAACTCGAACATAATCCGGGGCAATATATTCCTGTATCAATGCGGGAAGAAAATCGCACGCATCATGTGCATCTCGATCTGAATCGTCCATTGCGTGACGTGATGCAAGATCTCGCCACGTTACCGGTCGGCACCCGCGTGTCGTTAAGTGGGCCAATCGTGGTGGCGCGCGATATCGCCCACGCAAAAATTAAAGAGCGACTGGATAACGGTGAACCGATGCCGGATTACCTGAAACATCATGTTGTCTATTACGCAGGGCCGGCGAAAACACCAGAAAACATGGCCTGCGGTTCATTGGGGCCAACCACTGGCGGTCGAATGGACGGTTATGTCGATACCTTTCAGGCAGCGGGCGGCAGTCTGGTCATGTTGTCGAAAGGCAACCGCAGCCAGCAGGTCACCGATGCCTGTCACAAACATGGCGGCTTTAATCTGGGAAGTATTGGCGGTGCGGCGGCGTTACTGGCGCAAGAATATGTCAAAAGCCTTCGCTGTCTGGAATACCCGGAGCTGGGCATGGAAGCCGTGTGGATGATGGAAGTTGAAAATCTGCCCGCATTCATTCTGGTGGATGATAAAGGCAATAATTTCTTTAGCCAGTTTGAGCAGCAACACCGCTGTGCCAGTTGCCCTGCGGGGCATTAATGAAAGTGAATGTTACGCTTTAGTCGTGCAGGGTGAGCTGATCTTTATGCTGGCTTACCATTTTCTGGATACTGAAGAGGTGAACGCCTCACTGCAAAATTGCCCCATCAGGCACAACCAGGTCTCGACGGTTAATATCTGCGCCTGGCATTTCGCCAGGCGTAGGTTTACATCTCCTCCGGCACCACCGATTTTGCCAGCAACCACTCACGAAAGAGCTGCAAGTGCGGATATTCAGCCTTCTCTTCCCGCCACGTCATAATGAAGCGATTACCGGTAAGAATGGGCACATCGCACGGGATCACCATATCACCACTATCTAAATCGTGTTGGATAGCGAACCGCGGCAGCAATGCCACGCCGAGATTAGAGCGCACGGCGGCAATCAGCATCGAAAGCAAATCGAAACGCGGCCCATTATTGACCAGCGGACTGCTAACGCCCGATAGCGCAAACCACTCTTCCCAGCCAGTAATACGGGTGCTCTGATGCAGAAGAGGTAGCTCACTAAGTAGTTCTGCAACGGACAGCTTTTGATCGGGCAGTGAAAGCAAACTGCCGCTGCATACTGGCAGAATCTCTTCCTCAAAGAGATATTCTACCTTCGACCAGGGGGCGCAAAAATTTTCGCGCATAATGACAGCATCGTATTCCCGATTAAGAAAATCCCCGTTATTGGCTAATGAGTGGATATTGACAATAATATCGGGATACAATTTATTGAACTCACGTAAATTGGGGATCAACCAGTGCGTGCTGAAGGTAGGATTGACAGCAAGCTCAATAACCTGAACCGTGGGTTGCCAAGTCATGATTGTATTTGTGTCACGTTCCAGTTTATTCAATGTTTCTTTAACAATTCCCAGATAATATTTACCGGCATCATTAAGGAATATTCTTTTTTTAGAATGCGCAAATAATGATATATGTAAAAACTCTTCCAGTGCGCTAACTTGTCTGAATACTGCACTTTGGGTTAACGCCAACTCCTCTGCTGCTCTGGTATAACTTTCATGACGTGCGACTACCTCAAAAGTCACCAGCAATTCCGTTTTGGGTATTTTTCCTCTCATAATGCCGTCCCTTAAAAATAGTTTAAACTATCAAAAATACATTACTTATTACTAAGTAATGGTAACCAAAGCAGCAATAAATAATTTATAAGTATCATGATTGATATTTATAACCCAGCACGTTCGGTATGGCAATTACCTTAATGAGGAAATAATAATCCGAAAAGCAAAACGCCCTTCGGATTATTATAATCAATATTAAGAAAAACTATTAAACTGATAATTATCATATCTATGGATATTATGATAAACAACCAACACCGATTTTATTTTTGATTTATCGCATATCCTTCTAAGAATTTTTGCGATGCTGCAATATCCGGAGTAAAGATGCGATCCTGCTCGACAAATGGCACGACTTTTCTGTAGGCGGTAAACATCGCTTTTGTTGATTTACCTAATGCCAGTTGTGGATCGGCTTGCAACCGCAAATCGATTGCCTGCGCGGAATGCATCAATTCAATGCCATAAATAATGTTCAAATTATCAACCACCTGTTTCAGTCTTCTGGCTGCATGGTCGTTATTGGCACCGGTATCTTCAATGCCTCCGGCAACCGGTTGAATATCGAAAGAAACAGGATTGGCAAGATCAACATTTTCTGCATGCAGCGCGACAAAAGGAATATGCAGCGAACCGAAGCCGTGACCTTTATTACCGGGTGCCGACAGGAAGCGCGTTAAACCCGTAAAGTGATCATCTTCCAGGTGCAGCGAGCGACGCATACTGTTATGCGAAACATGCACTAACGCCACGGTCAGACGCTGGGTGGCAAGCGCAACAGGTAACGATTCGAAGTTTGCCGTCGGGAAAATCCCGCCGCTGATTGCGCCATCTTTAACAAAATATTGCGCGACCTGGCTGGAATCCTGGTACGCCTTATCAGCATTCAGCACAGTTGCCGGGTTATCGTCAGAACTGTTGATCTGCACGGTAATGATATCTTCTGCGTCATGTAGCGCACGTACCGACTCAGAAAGGGTATACACCGTTGTTCTGAACGATAACGGATCCTGCAATGCACGTTTGTCATCCTTATGCCATAAATAAGAACCGATTAACGCATCGCGGATCTCTTTCGCGGAATCAGCCAACTGCGGGAAAGGACGCACGCCGATCGACTGCGGCAGTACCGGCGCGACGTTACCATTCAACGCTTCCAGACTCATAGCGAAAACCATCGGGCTGACATTCAGCAACTGGCGTGCCGACCGTACCGCTTCAATCGCATACGCCGTGCCAACGCTGTTGTTCGACAAAATCGCCAGCATATCTTTACCCTGCGGCACCAGTGGTTTAAGCCCCACTTTCGCCAGCGCATCGCCACCACTCATTTCCACGCCATTAACCCGCGCTTTCCATTCCCCCATCATCACCAGGCCAACGTGTGATGCGAGCATAATATCTGCTGCGCCAATGCTTCCACGCGCCGGAATTAAAGGTGTAACGCCGCGATTAATAAATTCAGCATACAGTTCGGCAATATAAGGCTGCGCTCCGGTTTGCCCATGCAGCATGGTATTTAAACGTAATACCATTGAGAGACGAGCAAGATAATCCGGCAACATTGAGCCGACGCCTGCAGAATGGGCGCGCAGCGCGGCAGCATTAAATTTTTTCGATGCGTCAATCACCTCAGGCGTTAAATTTCCTTTGGCATCAAATATGGGCTGATCTTTATTTAGCCCCACGCCCACGGTTAAACCGTAAACGGGTGTTCCAGAATGCGCGGCGGTCATCACCAAATCATAACTTTTTTCCATGCGCTCCATGGCTTTCGGCGCGATTTTGACGCCGTTATCACCTAATGCAATTGACCATGCTTGGTCAATAGAGAGATGTTCGCCATCCAGCGTAATGGTTGATTTTGCCATCGCGATGGAGCAAACGCTCCAGAGCACAACGGTGACAGTGACTCTTCGTATCAATCCTTTCATTGTGTTTCCTTATCATGATGAGTTTAACAACGGGTTACTGCGACAACGTCTTAATTTGTCTTATCTTTTCCCCCGCCGAACAATGCTGGTCACCAGGCGAGCGGCAACTTTCGCAGTCAAATTATCGCGATCCAGTTCCGGGTTAAGTTCGGCAATATCCGCAGCAATCAACTTCTCGCTACCGGCGATTAAATTCACAATGGCTTCAGTAATATTTAACGGCACGCCTAACGGTGATGGCGCAGAAACGCCGGGAGCCTGATACCCCGGTAGGACATCGAGACAAATCGTTAAATAAATAGCGTCACACGCCTGAATATCTGCCGAGAGCGCATTAATAACCTCATGCAAATCGCTTTCAAATTGCAGAGATTCGTCCAGCCAATAACGCACGCCGAGGCTATCAGCGCGATCAAATAACGCCTGAGTATTGGCAAAACGGCTTATTCCCAGCACGCGATAACTAAATGGTTTGCCATGCTGCGTGTTCCACTCCTGCATCTGGCGAAATGGCGTACCTGAATTGGCCTTTTCAGCCATCCGTAAATCAAAATGCGCGTCAAGGTTGATAATCAGCAGTCGCTGGATATCAGGGCGCGACTGCATAATCCCCTGAAATGTTCCCCACGCCACTTCATGACCACCGCCCAGAACCAGCGGAAAACTGTTACGCGCAATGACCGCGGCAACGTTTGTCGCCAGACAGTTTTGTGCGGATTCCAGCGCCTGTTCCTCACTTTGCACATCGCCCATATCAAAAATAGCGTCTTCATTGAGCACCGGCATATTGCCCAATATGCTGCGTAATGCACCCGGCCCACCTGCTGCGCCCGTTCGCCCACCGTTACGTTGTACGCCGTCATCAACGGCAAAACCTATCAGCGTACAGCCTCCAAGGCTTTGTTCACTAAACGGTTGCACATGCTGATGCCAGCGAGTGCTGACGCCGGTTTCCTGCGAGTCAACACGCCCACTCCACGGCAAAAATGTTTGCTTCATTACCAACTCCTTTTTCCACCGACAATCAGCCCCTGACAAGGCTGGTGCCCAAACCAATAGGCCAGTTCACGTGGATGATTTAGATCCCAGACCGCCATATCCGCCCGTAACCCCGGCGCAAGTTCCCCCCGATCAATAAGTCCAAGTGCCTTTGCCGCATTACGCGTAACGCCCTGAACGGCTTCCAGCGGTGTCATGCGGAACAGCGTACAGGCCATATTGATCATCAATGGCAATGACATATTGGGAGACGTTCCGGGGTTATGGTCCGTGGAGATGGCAATTGGCACGCCCGCTGCCCGCAAAGCGGCAATCGGCGGTAGATGGGTTTCGCGCAGGAAGTAATAGGCCCCGGGGAGCAGAACCGCCACCGTTCCGGCCGCTTTCATGGCAACGATCCCCGATTCGCTAAGGTATTCCAGATGATCGCAGGACAGCGCAGAAAACGCCGCCGCCAGCGCCGCACCTTGCTGGTCAGAAAGCTGTTCGGCATGGAGTTTTACCGGCACTCCATAGTGTTGCGCTTTACTGAAAACGCGCCGTACCTGGTCTGGGCTAAAGGCGATGTTTTCACAAAAAGCATCAACTGCATCAATCAGCCCCTGTCCATGCAGGACGCCCATCCAGTCGCAAAGCGCCGTAATGTAATCATCACTGCGTCCGGCAAACTCTGGCGGTAAACTGTGCGCCCCAAGAAAAGTAGACTGAATACGTAACCCGGTAGATTCCTGTAAGCGGCGAATGACGCGCAAACAGCGCGCTTCATCTTCCAGCGTCAAGCCATAACCGGATTTTATTTCCAGCGTACTGACGCCTTCACGCAACCAGTTTTGTAGTCGCTGCGCCGCAAGTTCAAACAGTTGCGTTTCGCTGGCAGCCCGCGTGGCATTGACGGTAGATAAGATCCCGCCGCCCGCTCTCGCAATATCTTCATAAGCCACACCTTGCAGCCGCATCTCAAACTCATTCGCCCGCTGGCCGCCATACACCAGATGCGTATGGCAATCCACCAGACCGGGTGTCAGCAACTTACCCTGCAGGTCGTGTTCCTCTGTAATGTCAGCCGTCAGTTCGCGAGGGATCTGCGTGGCCTTGCCAAGCCAAACAATAGTGTCGCCACGGCTGATTAATGCACCATTTTCAATCACTCCCCAATCGTTAGCGGAAAGTGTCGCCAGCGTGGTATTTCGCCAGAGCGTTAATGCACTCATAAGGATTTTTCCCCTCGTAGATAATAAAGCCACCAGCCCGCCAGCTCACCGACAGAGACTTTTTTCCGTGGTTCGAAACGCCAGGGCTTGCCATCAGGCTGAGCCAGCCATAACAGCGTATTCGTAGCTACAAACGTCCTCTTCTCGCCGCTTATCCACTCCCCGTCACACAACGTGAACAGCCCCGCTTGCGCGAGTGACGGAGGGAGCCAGTCAACGGCACTTTGCACCCGCAACATCCCCACATCAGCTTCCCGCGCCATGACATTGAGATCGCGAACAGTCCCGCCCAGCAACTGGCAATCCGGCATCGCTTCACCTGGGAAAATTAAGGCGGGATCGTGACGTTGCAGGTTGATGATCGAATCGACAAACGTCAGTTTCACCCCTTCCCCATCGAGGATCGCGAGACCACGTACCACGCCTGGCCACGCCGAAAAAGGACCGTCCTGACTGACATTCGCCATACTGATGCGCAACAACCAGTTTTCATCATCAGGCCAGGCAAGCAGTTGTCGGGTAAAACCCCCGCCGTTGCGCCACGGTTGCAAGGGCTTATCCATTGCAGATATCAGCATTGGTTCCATATTACGACTCGGGATAAATAGTCTGGGCAGGGACACTGGTGGTGCGTTTCGCCCACGGGTAATAGATAACGGCAGTCATTAACAAACCGATAATCCAGGAAATATCCGCCCCGTCCATCAGTACAGAAATAGGCCCCTGATACAGTTTTTGATTCAGGAAGGGGATCTGCACCAGCACACCAATTCCGTAGCAAACCAACGCGGTTTTGTTATACGCGCCATAGCGTCCATCCGGGGTATAGAGTGCCGGAATATCGGTTTTACCTTGTGAGATGAAGTAGTAGTCGATGAGATTGATGGCGCTCCACGGAACAAATACCGTCAACAGCAGCAGAACAAAGTTTTTGAAATTATTTAATAAATCGGCGCTGGCCGCCAACGCAACGACCATCGACAACAGCACGAAGCCCACAACGTAAGCAGCGCGAACACGCTGTGAAACCTGACTGCGATTATTAAAGGCACTGACGGTCGCCAGAATCGACATAAAGCCGCCGTAGGCATTCAAACAGTTAACCGTCAGTTTGCCGCAAACAATCACCGTATAAATCAGAATGGCAAACGTTGGCCCGGCTAACTCGCCCATAAAACCGACCTGATCTTTCAGGAAGTTAGCACCGCAAGCAGCAACAAGAACGCCAAAGGTCATGGCACATTGCGCGCCAAGCGTGGTACCCAGAAAGGTGGCAAAGAAGATTGATTTTGCTGGTGTATCAGAGGGTAAATAGCGGGAATAATCAGAGGCGTATGGTGCAAACGTTAATTGCCATCCGGCTGAGAGCGCAATCGTTAATAAGAACACCGATAAGCTAAATGGCTTTTGACCAAATGCCGCAGCCACATCGTAGTGACCGCTAAGTTGAGTGGCCAGGTAAATAAACCCCAGAATACTTAATATCCCTGCAACACGGCCAACGACGTGAATAAGTTTATAACCGACCAATGCGATCATCGCGGTAAGCATACCGAAAATAATAATTCCGGTCGATGCTGACTCAAAACCAAATATCCGGTTAATCGCCTGACCGGATAATACCGTACCCGTCGCGGCAAATCCGAGATACATAATAATCACCATCAGTAACGGTAGCGCCGCCCCTTTGACGCCAAAGCGGATACGACTGGAGATCATCTGTGGTAATCCCAGCTTTGCCCCCTGTGACGAGTGCAATGCCATAACCGCGCCGCCGATAATATTACCGATTAATAAACCAATAATTGCTGACATGGCTTCAGAGCCAAAAATAATCGCTAACGCGCCGTCCACCACGGCGGTAATTTGTAAGTTAGCACTTAGCCACAAAGTAAACTGGCTGGAGGGCGCGCCATGGCGAGCGGACTCAGGAACGGCGTTAATAGTATTTGATTCTAAAACCGGTTTTTTACTGCGGATAGGGCTGCTTGATTCCATGAAAAAGTCTCCTGCAAAATGAGAGGTCATTTTTTGAAACAGCAAAAGAGGGTCGAGAGATATTTCTTTCGACGATGTAATGAATATTTTTTGATAATTATTGTTATACAGGCGGATTACTTTCCGCCTGTATTAGCGAAAATATTAAATAACAGCGTTAATATTTAGCGAATCATCGGCAATTTCAGACCATAATTTTTGGCACATTCAATAGCGGCTTCATAACCGGCATCAGCGTGACGCATAACGCCTGACGCACAGTCATTAACCAGCACACGCGCCAGGCGTTTTTCAGCTTCTTCGCTACCATCAGCAACAATGACCATCCCGGCGTGCTGGGAATATCCCATCCCAACGCCGCCGCCATGATGCAGAGACACCCACGTTGCCCCGCCCGCCGTGTTGAGCAGACCATTGAGCAACGGCCAGTCAGATACCGCGTCACTGCCATCGAGCATACTTTCGGTTTCGCGGTTCGGGCTGGCGACAGAGCCGGTATCAAGATGATCGCGACCAATCACAATCGGCGCTTTTAATTCACCGTTGCGTACCATTTCATTGAATGCCAGCCCCGCCAGGTGACGCTCGCCAAGCCCCAGCCAGCAAATACGTGAAGGCAAGCCCTGGAAAGCAATACGCTCGCGCGCCATATCCAGCCAGCGGTGCGTCAGCACGTTATTGGGGAACAGCTCTTTAATTTTGGCATCAGTCTTATAGATATCTTCCGGGTCACCAGACAGCGCTACCCAACGGAACGGGCCTTTGCCTTCACAGAACATTGGGCGAATATAAGCAGGGACAAAGCCCGGGAAATCAAAGGCATTTTGCAGACCTTCATTGAAGGCTACCTGACGGATATTGTTGCCATAATCGACAACCGGAATACCCATCGCCTGGAAGTCCAGCATCCCCTGGACATGCGCCACACAACTTTGTGCGGCGTCTTTTTGCAGCCTGGCGTGTTGTTGCGGATCTTGTTGTGCCGCACGCCATTGTTCTACGCTCCACCCCATCGGCAAATAGCCGTTAATCAGATCGTGGGCAGACGTCTGGTCAGTGACCAGATCCGGTTTGATCGCCCCCTGACGTGCACGTTTCACCAGTTCAGGAACAATTTCTGCCGCATTGCCCAGTAGCGCGATAGAAACGGCGTCTTTGCGCTCGGTGTGGTATTTAATCAGCGCCAGTGCATCATCGAGATCTTTTGCCTGTTTATCGACATAACGGGTACGCAGACGGAAGTCGATGCTACTTTGCTGACACTCAATATTTAATGAACATGCCCCTGCCAGAGTCGCCGCCAGCGGTTGTGCTCCACCCATGCCACCCAGACCCGCAGTCAGGATCCACTTTCCGCTTAGCGAATTGTTGTAGTGCTGACGCCCCGCCTCAACAAAGGTTTCAAACGTTCCCTGCACAATGCCCTGGCTACCAATGTAGATCCACGAACCGGCGGTCATCTGTCCATACATGAACAGACCTTTGCGATCGAGTTCGTTGAAGTGATCCCAGTTGGCCCATTGCGGCACCAGGTTAGAGTTGGCGATCAACACACGTGGCGCGTCAGTATGGGTTTTAAATACACCAACGGGTTTACCGGACTGAACCAGCAGCGACTCATCGGGTTCCAGATTTTTCAGGGATTCCAGAATCTGGTCGAAACACTCCCAGTTACGTGCCGCGCGGCCAATACCGCCGTACACCACCAGATGTTGCGGATTTTCAGCCACGTCTGGATCAAGGTTGTTCTGCAACATCCGATAGGCAGCTTCGATCTGCCAGTTTTTGCAATGCAGTTGAGTACCTTGTGGCGCATGGATGACGCGGCTGGTATCAATACGAGGATCTGAAGGCTTACTCATGAATCTTCTCCTGTTACTGGATAAAATTAAATGCTGTAATCGCCCAGAAAGATGAGCGAATGAATACAGAAACGGCTTATATAATTCCTGTTTATAATTTCGTATTATTAATTCATTTAGTGAATTTAATTTCTATAGCATATTCACCGTGAATATAAATTCAAAAAAATTGCCAACGCTTTGTATGCGAATTCAATATGCTTAATTTAACTTTTGGAAAAAGTGATATTGTTGGCAAAATATTTTCTCATTTGAACATATGAATATGATGAGATTGCAAGATGTCTGTAATTTAATTATTCGCAAAAACGTATTCACGACAGCTAATCATTAACGTAATAGCCGAAAAACCAGCGTTGTACCAAGAGCATAATACATTGATATATAGCGACATTTAAAAACAACCATTAATTTTCAAGCATAAGAGCATGTCTTGTTATCATTAATGCACATTCTATTTTTATCATCCTTAAAATAACAAACCCTAACTGAAAAAACTGGCAAACATATAAAATTTAAAAATATGAACCCTGGAGAATATAATTTTTCATTTTCAACAAAATGGCATCAAGAAGAAGCGGTGGTAGCTTATAAGCGATATTGATTCACTTATCGAAGTCCCGCAGGAGACAGGATTGATTCAACCAGCAGTCAGATTTCGACCGTGGTTAACGTTTAAGGCATAAAAAAGGCCATCATAAGATGGCCAACCATGTCGAAACCGACAGCCCTTCGCCATTCCTGTAGAGGGACGCGGCGAGGGCTATTTCTTATTACAGATATTTATTTCAGAACAGTTTTCAGTGCTTCACCGATGTCAGCCAGGCTGCGAACGGTTTTCACGCCTGCGGCTTCCAGGGCAGCAAATTTCTCATCCGCAGTCCCTTTACCACCGGAAATGATTGCACCTGCGTGACCCATACGTTTGCCTTTCGGCGCAGTCACACCGGCAATGTAACCCACAACTGGCTTGGTGACGTGCTCTTTGATGTACGCAGCCGCTTCTTCTTCGGCGCTACCGCCGATCTCACCGATCATCACGATCGCTTCGGTCTGCGGATCTTTTTCGAACATTTCGAGAATGTCGATAAAGTTAGAGCCAGGGATCGGATCGCCGCCGATACCGACACAGGTAGACTGACCGAAACCGTAATCCGTGGTCTGTTTAACTGCTTCATAAGTCAGCGTACCGGAACGGGAAACGATACCCACTTTACCAGGGCGATGGATGTGGCCCGGCTGGATACCGATTTTACACTCACCCGGAGTGATTACACCCGGGCAGTTCGGGCCAATCATGCGCACGCCCGCTTCGTCCAGTTTCACTTTCACGGTCAGCATATCCAGCGTCGGGATGCCCTCAGTGATGGTGATGATAAGCTTAATGCCTGCGTCGATGGCTTCCAGAATGGAGTCTTTGCAGAACGGTGCTGGTACGTAGATAACAGAAGCAGTGGCACCAGTGGCAGCTACTGCTTCACGCACGGTGTTGAACACCGGCAGGCCAAGGTGGGTGGTGCCGCCTTTACCTGGAGTTACGCCGCCCACCATTTTAGTGCCGTATGCAATGGCCTGTTCAGAGTGGAAAGTCCCCTGGCTACCGGTAAAGCCCTGGCAGATAACCTTGGTGTTTTTATCAATTAAAATGGACATTATTTCCCCTCCACTGCGGCAACAACCTGCTGAGCTGCATCCGTCAGACCTTTTGCTGCAATAATATTCAGGCCGCTGTCAGCCAGTTTCTTCGCGCCGAGTTCGGCGTTGTTACCTTCCAGACGTACGACAACCGGGACGTTAACACCCACTTCTGCTACCGCGCCGATGATACCGTCAGCAATCAGGTCGCAACGAACGATACCGCCAAAGATGTTAACCAGAACGGCTTTTACTTTTTCGTCAGAGAGGATGATTTTGAATGCTTCGGTCACGCGTTCTTTGGTTGCACCACCGCCAACATCGAGGAAGTTAGCCGGTTCACCGCCGTGCAGTTTAACGATGTCCATCGTGCCCATCGCCAGGCCTGCGCCGTTAACCATACAACCGATGTTGCCGTCCAGCGCTACGTAGTTCAGTTCCCACTGTGCAGCCTGCGCTTCACGCGGATCTTCCTGCGACTGGTCGCGCATTTCGCGCAGATCAGGCTGGCGGAACAGTGCGTTACCATCAGCGCCCAGTTTGCCGTCGAGGCAGATAAGATCGCCCTGTTTGGTGATAACCAACGGGTTGATTTCGATCAGCGCCAGATCCCGTTCCAGGAAAATGGTCGCCAGGCCCATGAAAATTTTGGTGAACTGTTGAACCAGTTTACCTTCCAGACCCAGTTTGAACGCCAGCTCGCGTCCCTGATACGGCATCGGGCCGGTCAGCGGATCAAGCGCAACTTTGTGGATCAGGTGCGGGGTTTCTTCCGCCACTTTTTCGATTTCCACGCCACCTTCAGTGGAGGCCATAAAGACCACGCGACGGGAGCTACGGTCAACAACGGCACCAAGATACAGCTCTTTCGCGATATCGGTCGCCGCTTCAACCAGAATCTGGTTAACCGGTTGTCCATTGGCGTCTGTTTGATACGTTACCAGACGCTTGCCCAGCCAGTTTTCTGCAAAAGCACGGATGTCTTCTTTGCTGTTTACCACTTTCACACCGCCCGCTTTACCGCGGCCACCAGCGTGAACCTGACATTTCACTACCCACGGACCGGCACCGATTTTTGAAGCGGCTTCTTCTGCTTCGCGCGGAGTAGTACAGGCATAACCCACCGGTGCTGGTAAGCCATAGCGGGCAAAAAGTTGTTTTGCCTGATATTCATGTAAGTTCATGTATTCTGTCCATCCTTTAGTAATCGTTATCTTTTAAACCGTAGACCGAATGTGACGTATCGCTTCCGGGTATTGTCGGATGCGGCGCGAGCGCCTTATCCGACCTACATCAGAGTCACCCATAGGCCTGATAAGACGCGTCAGCGTCGCATCAGGCATCGCTTGTCGGATGCAGCGCGAGCGCCTTATCCGACCTACATCGGAGTCACCCGTAGGCCTGATAAGACGCGTTAAGCGTCGCATCAGGCATCGCTTGTCGGATGCGGCGCGAGCGCCTTATCCGACCTACATCGGAGTCACCCGTAGGCCTGATAAGACGCGTTAAGCGTCGCATCAGGCATCGCTTGTCGGATGCGGCGCGAGCGCCTTATCCGACCTACATCGGAGTCACCCGTAGGCCTGATAAGACGCGT
>NZ_PYQM01000016.1:0-99200 GCF_003027595.1 Escherichia sp. 20412-1
CGATATCCAGCAGGCGAAAGATTATGCGCCCAGCCATTTCCTGCTCTATGTACGGTATTCCGCCGCCGGATGGCAGGGCGACATGGATTTACCGCCGCAGCCGCTGATACCTTACGCCGACTGGTAACGAGCTAGAATCAGAAGATTACGACGCGGAAATTAAGTCGAGCAAGCCAGCGTTGAGAATGCTCCTAACGCTGGCTTACTGATTATCACTAACAGGAGGGGAGCCAAAATTGCAGGGCGAAATTCAACCTGCACGTGATGTTTTAGAACATCACTTTATGACCATACTGCTCAAGAATGCCTTTCACGCGCTCCATGGTCTCTTTCTTCGGTGGTTTCACGCCATCGAGTTTGTACTCTTCGCCCATCGCCACCCATTTGTGTTTGCCCAGCTCATGGTAGGGGAGGAGTTCGATTTTTTCGACGTTACCCATATCACGGGTAAATTCACCAAGACGGTGGGCGGAATCGTCGTCGTCAGACCAGCCAGGTACTACGACATAACGGATCCAGACTTTCACATTTTTGTTCGCCAGATATTTGGCAAACTCCAGCGTTCGGTGGTTGGAAACGCCTACCAGATTTTGGTGGATCTCGTCGTTCATTTGTTTGAGATCAAGCATTACCAGGTCGGTTACTTCCAGCAGTTCATCAATCACCGGATCGTAACGACGAACAAAACCGTTGGTGTCCAGACAGGTATGAATGCCTTCTTTTTTGCAGGCGCGGAACCAGTCACGAACAAACTCAGCTTGCAGAATTGCTTCGCCGCCAGATGCGGTAACGCCGCCACCTGAAGCGTTCATAAAGTGGCGATAGGTCACCACCTCTTTCATTAAATCTTCAACGGTAACTTCTTTACCGCCATGCGTGTCCCAGGTGTCGCGGTTATGACAATACAGGCAGCGCATCAGGCAGCCCTGGAAAAAGGTGATAAAGCGAATACCCGGGCCGTCTACGGTTCCACAGGATTCAAAGGAGTGAATGCGACCAATAACTGACATTGCGGTGTTTCTCCAGATGTGGCCCATCTGAGGCCGTGTTGGTGCGCAGCTCGAAGGCTACGTCGAGTCTGTTTTGGCAGTCACCTTAAAGTATAGATAGCTGACAAAAAAGGCTCTCTTGCTAAAAAAGGCCCCACTTTCGTGGAGCCTTTATTGTACGCTTTTTACAGTACGATTTCAGTCAAATCTAATTACATAGATTGAGTGAAGGTACGAGTAATAACGTCCTGCTGCTGTTCTTTAGTCAGCGAGTTGAAACGTACTGCGTAGCCAGATACACGGATGGTCAACTGCGGATATTTTTCCGGGTTTTCCATTGCGTCGAGCAGCATTTCACGGTTCATCACGTTTACGTTCAGGTGCTGACCACCTTCGATGGACGCTTCGTGGTGGAAGTAACCATCCATCAGACCAGCCAGGTTGGTCTTACGAACTTCGTCGTCTTTACCCAGTGCGTTCGGAACGATAGAGAAGGTGTAAGAGATACCATCTTTAGCGTAAGCGAACGGCAGTTTAGCAACGGAAGTCAGAGAAGCTACAGCACCTTTCTGGTCACGACCGTGCATCGGGTTAGCACCCGGTCCGAACGGTGCGCCAGCACGACGACCGTCTGGGGTGTTACCGGTTTTCTTACCATACACAACGTTAGAAGTGATGGTCAGAACAGACTGAGTCGGGATAGCGTCACGGTAGGTGTGCAGTTTCTGAATTTTCTTCATGAAACGTTCTACCAGATCAACAGCCAGGTCATCTACACGCGGATCGTTGTTACCAAACTGCGGGTATTCGCCTTCGATTTCGAAGTCGATAGCCAGACCGTCTTCGTCACGAATCGGTTTAACTTTCGCATATTTGATTGCAGACAGGGAGTCAGCAGCAACGGACAGACCAGCGATACCACACGCCATGGTGCGGATAACGTCACGGTCGTGCAGCGCCATCAGAGCGGCTTCGTAGCTGTACTTGTCGTGCATGTAGTGGATGATGTTCAGTGCAGTGATGTACTGTTTAGCCAGCCAGTCCATGAAGTGATCCATGCGCTCCATCACTTCATCGTAGTTCAGGACGTCGCCTTTGATCGGTTCAGATTTCGGACCAACCTGCATTTTCAGTTTTTCGTCAACGCCGCCGTTGATTGCGTACAGCATGGTTTTCGCCAGGTTTGCACGCGCACCGAAGAACTGCATTTGTTTACCAACGATCATCGGGCTTACGCAGCAAGCGATAGCATAGTCATCGTTGTTGAAGTCCGGACGCATCAGGTCATCGTTCTCATACTGCAGAGAAGAGGTGTCGATGGACACTTTAGCGGCGAATTTCTTGAAGTTCAGCGGCAGTTTTTCAGACCACAGAATGGTCATGTTCGGTTCCGGAGACGGACCCATGGTGTACAGGGTGTTCAGGAAACGGAAGCTGTTTTTGGTAACCAGCGTACGACCGTCGAGACCCATACCACCGATAGATTCGGTTGCCCAGATCGGGTCACCAGAGAACAGTTCATCGTACTCCGGAGTACGCAGGAAGCGAACCATACGCAGTTTCATGACCAGGTGGTCAACCATTTCCTGCGCTTCTTGTTCGGTGATTTTACCAGCTTTCAGGTCACGTTCGATGTACACGTCCAGGAAGGTGGAGGTACGACCGAAGGACATTGCAGCACCGTTCTGAGACTTAACAGCAGCCAGGTAGCCGAAGTAAGTCCACTGGATAGCTTCCTGAGCATTGGTAGCCGGACCAGAGATGT
Organism: Escherichia sp. 20412-1; assembly: GCF_003027595.1. Classification (NCBI taxonomy): domain Bacteria; kingdom Pseudomonadati; phylum Pseudomonadota; class Gammaproteobacteria; order Enterobacterales; family Enterobacteriaceae; genus Escherichia; species Escherichia sp. 20412-1. Next base: position 2,755 of record NZ_PYQM01000016.1, read on the forward strand.
CGTAGCCGTATTTAGCAGCCATTTCTTTCATCTGACCCAGAGCGCGGTGCTGTTCAGCGATTTCTTCGCGCAGACGAATGGTCTGTTCCAGGTTTACGCCGTTTTCCAGATCAGCCTGCAGAGAGGTGAACTGTGCCAGTTTATCTTTCATCAGGTAGTCGATACCGTACAGCGCAACGCGACGGTAGTCACCGATGATACGACCACGGCCATAAGCATCTGGCAGACCGGTCAGAACACCGGATTTACGGCAACGCAGGATGTCCGGAGTGTAAACGTCGAACACGCCCTGGTTGTGAGTTTTACGGTATTCAGTGAAGATTTTTTTGATCATCGGATCCAGTTCGCGGTTGTACGCTTTGCAGGAACCTTCGATCATTTTGATACCACCGAACGGGATAAGAGCACGTTTCAGCGGAGCTTCAGTCTGCAGACCAACGATTTTCTCAAGCTGCTTGTTGATGTAGCCAGCGTCGTGAGAGGTGATGGTGGAAGCAACAGCGGTGTCAAAGTCAACTGGCGCGTGAGTGCGGTTTTCCAGTTTAACGCCTTCCATTACTTTGTCCCACAGGGTAGTGGTCGCTTCAGTAGCGCCAGCCAGGAAGGACTCGTCACCCTCGTACGGAGTGTAGTTTTTCTGAATGAAGTCACGGACGTTTACTTCATTCTGCCAGTCACCTTTGGTAAAACCTTCCCAGGCTGTGGCTAACTTTTCATTAAGCTCGGACATGTAACACCTACCTTCTTAAGTGGATTTTTTATTTACTGCGTACTTCGACAGCCATTAATGGTTGTCGTTTTCACGCAGGTAAATGACCCAGTATGTCAACCCAACCAACAAACCACCGCCGATAATATTGCCGATCGTAACCGGAATCAGGTTATCAGTGATGAAGTTCATCACGGTCAGGTGAGAAAAATTTTCCGGTGCTGAACCGACAGCGGTCCAGAATTCCGGTGTAGCGAAGTCGCGGATTACAATACCCATCGGGATCATAAACATGTTTGCGATACTGTGCTCAAAACCGCTGGCAACAAACATCGCGACCGGCAGCACCATGATAAACGCTTTGTCCATCAGGCTGCGGCCAGAATAGCTCATCCATACCGCCAGGCATACCATCAGGTTAGCCAGGATACCGAGGCAGACGGCCTCAATAAAAGTATGGTGCACTTTGTGGTCGGCGGTTTGTAGGACGTTCAGCCCCCATTGACCATTGGCGGTCATATACTCGCCGGAAAGCCACATTAAAAGTACAAATAACAACGCGCCGACCAGGTTGCCAAAATAGACATTCAGCCAGTTTTTCGCCAACTGGCCCCAGGTGATACGCCCACTCGCCTTGGCAACAACAATCAACACGGTAGAAGTAAAGAGATCGGCACCGCAGACAACACAAAGAATCAGCCCCAGAGAGAAGCAAATGCCGCCAACCAGTTTTGCCATGCCGAAGGGCATTGTGCCTGTGCCAGTGGTTGCTGTGATATAGAAGACGAATGCGATTGAGATGAAAACACCGGCGGTAATCGCCAGATAGAAAGTCTTAAGCGGATGTTTCGTTGCTTTATAGACACCTGCCTCTTCGGCCACTTTGGCCATTGCTGCAGGAAGTAAAAGATCAAAAGGGTTGTCAGCTTTCACACTAACTCTCTCTTTATTAAGTCGGCGACGAGATACTAACAAAGCATTATAGATGAGAAATTGATATAGATCATATCTCGCCTGGCTTATAGGCCCGTAAGTCGCATGGTTTTTATGCAAACACGGAGTAAGTATTTGATTATCCAAATAAAAATAAATTTTAAAAATTAACAAATGAGTTGAATTTTTTCCGCATCCTCCGCTAAAACAGTTAATTAAAAGGGGGGCATCAGGCAAATAAAGTAACAATATCGATCGTATTTATTAAATATAAATTACCGATATTTAACTTTATAATTACAATTATTTTATTAATGCAAATATATGTAAAGCGGGGCATTAAAAAAACGCCCCGTAATATAACTCAGACTAATCATTAAGCCTACATTGCGTAGGCTATTTGATTTTATTTTGTCCAGAATGCCGCTTTGGCGTGTTGCAGTTTTTCGTAAGCTTTCAGCAGTGACTGATGTGCGGCAAACGCATGTAGATCGTTGTCTACCGGTTGCAGGCCATAAAACGCGGCTTCGCCACTCATGGCTGCGCTGGCAGCTTCTACCGCATCAGCACCGTACATGCGAACAAACGCGTTCAGATATTGCAGTGGCTGACGATCTTCTTCCTGAGCAAGCAGCAGTAAGGTTTGCAGGCAGCGATAATAGTTCGCGCGCTCCGGGCTGAACACCGATGAGTTAAACTCCATCGTCCATTCGGTCCAGACCAGAGCCTGTTCCAGGTCGCCACCAGCCAGCGCCAGCATGGCTTTCAGTTCACCGATACGCAGGGTATACCAGCCGTTGTCCGACCCCGTTGCCAGACCCAGCAGCTCACGTACGCGGGTAAAATCGTCAAAACCTTCTTCATCCAGTTGCTCGATGAGGTTCAGGTAATCTTCTTTTTCCCATTCACTGCCTGGCAGCGACAGAATCGTTTCTCGTAAATGGCTGCCCATACTGTTATTCGCCATCCACAAATCTTCTGCCGGATAAATATCGGACATGCCCGGCACGATAATACGGCAAGCGTAGACACCCAGATGCTCATAATCAGCAATATAAACGTCTTTACCTTCCTTATTGAAGATAGCCATCAGCGTGGCGAACTCTTCTTCAGTGGTGCCGGAGAAATTCCAGTCGACAAACGGATAATCGGCATCCTGCTTGAACAGATCCCAGGAGATCAAACCGCTGGAATCAATAAAGTGCGTTTCGAGGTTGGTATGTTCAGCTACTTCTTCATCGTCGAAGGTTGGCGGAGTAAATACATCCAGGTCCTTCAAACTGCGGCCCTGCAGCAGTTCAGTCACGGTACGTTCCAGTGCAACGCCAAAATCAGGATGTGCGCCGAAAGAGGCAAAGCAAGTGCCGTTAGCCGGGTTGAACAGTACCACGCAGATCACCGGATACTGACCGCCAAGCGAACCATCATAAGCAAAGATTGGGAAACCTTCCGCTTCCAGCGTTTCGATGGCTTCAACCACCGCCGGATAACGTGCCAGCACATCAGCCGGGATCTCTGGCAGGCTGATGCTTTCAGCGATGATGCGGTTTTTCACATAGCGTTCAAAAACTTCGGATAATCCCTGGACGCGCGCTTCGTTGCGGGTATTACCAGCGGACATACCGTTGGAAACATACAGGTTACCGATAATATTCATCGGAATATAAACGGTTTGATTGTCGGACTGGCGAGTAAACGGCAGGCCGCAAATACCGCGATCTTCATTACCGGATTGCAGATCAATCAGCATACTGCCGGTCAGTTCATTCTCCGGGTCGTAAAATGCCCTCAGACGGTCATCAAGCAGGCCTTCCGGCACATCGTCGTTTTCGGTCAGTGGGAACCATTTTTCGTTGGGATAATGCACGAACGGGCCGTTGGCGATGGTTTCGCCCAGCCAGAAATCAGCAAAAAAGTAGTTAGTAGAGAGACGCTCGAAATATTCACCGAGGGCAGAAGCCAGCGCCGCCTTTTTGGTTGCGCCTTTACCGTTGGTAAAACATAGCGCGCACTCTTTATCGCGGATGTGTACAGACCAGACGTTAGGCACCGGATTCAGCCAGGAAGCTTCTTCAATTTGAAAACCGAGGTCGGAGAGTTTTTGCTGGAAGCGAGCGATGGAATCTTCCAGAGCGGCATCTTTGCCGGGGATAAATGTTTGTGTCATGAAAATCACTTTAGTCGTACGGAAAGCGCGCAATAATACGGGTTTTATCTCAAAGGCGCTATCACCGCTGCCATGCCGATGAACTGTTGACTATGCTTTTAGTGGATAAACCACGATAAGAGCATAAAAATGAAGGCGTTCGATCTCCACCGTATGGCATTCGATAAAGTGCCTTTTGATTTCCTTGGCGAAGTTGCCCTACGCAGTCTCTATACCTTTGTGTTGGTCTTTCTGTTCCTCAAAATGACCGGAAGACGCGGCGTGCGGCAAATGTCGCTGTTTGAAGTGTTAATCATTTTGACACTAGGGTCGGCGGCTGGGGATGTGGCATTTTATGACGATGTGCCGATGATCCCGGTACTTATTGTCTTTATTACTCTGGCGTTGTTATATCGCCTGGTGATGTGGTCGATGGCGCACAGTGAAAAACTGGAAGATCTGTTGGAGGGTAAGCCGGTTGTCATTATTGAAGATGGTGAGCTGGCCTGGTCGAAACTTAATAACTCCAACATGACGGAATTTGAGTTTTTTATGGAGCTACGGTTGCGTGGTGTGGAACAACTGGGACAGGTTCGTCTGGCTATTCTTGAAACCAACGGGCAAATCAGCGTCTATTTCTTTGAAGATGAAAAGGTGAAACCAGGATTACTTATTTTACCCAGTGATTGTACTCAGCGTTATAAAGTGGTGCCGGAGTCGGCGGACTACGCCTGTATCCGTTGCAGTGAAATCATTCATATGGAAGCAGGTGAAAAACAATTATGTCCCCGCTGTGCAAATCCAGAATGGACGAAGGCAAGTCGGGTAAAACGGGTGACCTGACAGCAAAAACAGCGGCTTTTTGACTAGAATCCGAGATATTCTGTTGTGTGACGCGGGCCACATTTTTACCCGCAACAGTTTTACCCATTGCGACGCGCGTCACTGAATGATAAAACCGATAGTCACAGGAATAACGTATTACCCAGGGTCGCAATCGATTACCGTGGGTCAATAACAACGCAACGTGGTGAGGGGAAATGGCTCAAATCTTCAATTTTAGTTCTGGTCCGGCAATGCTACCGGCAGAGGTGCTTAAACAGGCTCAACAGGAACTGCGCGACTGGAACGGTCTTGGTACGTCGGTGATGGAAGTGAGCCACCGCGGCAAAGAATTCATTCAGGTTGCAGAGGAAGCCGAGAAGGATTTTCGCGATCTTCTTAACGTCCCCTCCAACTATAAAGTATTGTTCTGCCATGGTGGCGGTCGGGGTCAGTTTGCGGCTGTACCGCTGAATATTCTCGGTGATAAAACCACTGCAGATTATGTTGATGCCGGCTACTGGGCGGCAAGCGCCATCAAAGAAGCGAAAAAATACTGCACGCCAAATGTGTTTGACGCCAAAGTGACTGTTGATGGTTTGCGCGCGGTTAAGCCAATGCGTGAATGGCAACTCTCTGATAATGCTGCTTATATGCATTATTGCCCGAATGAAACTATCGATGGTATTGCCATCGATGAAACGCCAGACTTTGGTAAAGATGTGGTAGTCGCTGCCGATTTCTCTTCAACGATTCTTTCCCGCCCGATTGATGTCAGCCGCTACGGCGTGATTTACGCTGGCGCGCAGAAAAATATCGGCCCGGCTGGCCTGACGATCGTCATCGTTCGCGAAGACTTACTGGGTAAAGCGAATATCGCATGCCCGTCGATTCTGGATTACTCCATCCTTAACGATAACGATTCCATGTTTAATACGCCGCCGACCTTTGCCTGGTACTTATCTGGCCTGGTCTTCAAATGGCTGAAAGCGAACGGCGGTGTGGCTGCAATGGACAACATCAATCAGCAAAAAGCAGAACTGCTGTATGGCGTAATAGATAACAGCGATTTCTATCGTAATGATGTCGCAAAAGATAACCGTTCGCGGATGAATGTGCCGTTCCAGTTGGCGGACAGTGCGCTTGACAAGTTGTTCCTCGAAGAGTCTTTCGCTGCGGGCCTTCATGCGTTGAAAGGTCACCGTGTGGTCGGCGGAATGCGCGCGTCTATTTATAATGCTATGCCGCTGGAAGGTGTTAAAGCGCTGACAGACTTCATGGTTGAGTTCGAACGCCGTCACGGCTAATACCGAAATTTTGCTTAATCCCCCACAGCCAGACTGTGGGGTTTTTATTTCTGTTGTAGAGAGTTGAGTTCATGGAATCCCTGACGTTACAACCCATCGCCCGTGTTGATGGCACCATTAATCTGCCCGGTTCCAAGAGCGTTTCTAACCGCGCTTTATTGCTGGCGGCATTAGCACACGGCAAAACCGTATTAACCAATCTGCTGGATAGCGACGATGTTCGCCATATGCTGAATGCACTGCAGGCGTTGGGGGTGAGCTATACGCTTTCTGCTGATCGTACGCGTTGCGAAATTATCGGTAACGGCGGTCCATTACACGCAGAAAGTGCGCTGGAGTTATTTCTCGGTAATGCGGGGACAGCGATGCGTCCTCTGGCGGCGGCACTTTGTCTGGGAAGCAATAATATTGTCCTGACCGGTGAACCGCGTATGAAAGAACGCCCGATCGGTCATCTGGTCGATGCGCTGCGCCAGGGCGGGGCAAAAATCGCTTACCTGGAACAAGAAAATTATCCACCGTTGCGTTTACAGGGTGGTTTTACTGGCGGCAATGTCGAAGTTGATGGCTCTGTTTCCAGTCAGTTCCTCACCGCACTATTAATGACCGCACCGCTTGCGCCGGAAGATACGGTTATTCGGATTAAAGGTGATCTGGTTTCTAAACCTTATATCGATATCACGCTCAACCTGATGAAGACGTTTGGTGTTGAGATTGAAAATAAGCAATATCAACAATTTGTAGTAAAAGGCGGTCAATCTTATCAGTCACCGGGCCACTATTTAGTGGAAGGGGATGCATCCTCGGCGTCTTACTTTCTCGCTGCAGCAGCGATTAAAGGCGGTACGGTAAAAGTGACTGGCATTGGACGCAACAGTATGCAGGGTGATATTCGCTTTGCTGACGTACTGGAAAAAATGGGGGCGACCATTAGCTGGGGCGATGATTATATTGCCTGCACGCGTGGTGAACTGAACGCTATCGACATGGATATGAACCATATTCCCGATGCGGCGATGACTATCGCTACGACGGCGCTATTTGCTAAAGGCACTACCACGCTGCGCAATATTTATAACTGGCGCGTTAAAGAGACGGATCGTCTGTTTGCGATGGCGACCGAATTACGTAAGGTCGGCGCAGAAGTGGAAGAGGGATATGATTTCATTCGCATTACGCCGCCAGAAAAACTGAAATTTGCCGGGATCGCCACTTATAACGATCACCGAATGGCAATGTGTTTCTCGCTGGTAGCATTGTCAGATACGCCGGTGACGATTCTTGATCCTAAATGTACGGCTAAAACATTCCCGGATTACTTCGAGCAACTGGAACGTATTAGCCAACCAGCCTGAACGAATATCAGGCAATAAATAGACAGATCTTTCTTTATCAAAACGTCGGTTTATTGTCGGCGTTTTTTTTCGGACATTGTGAGCCATTCGTATTAATGGTAGCGTTAGTTGTCAATGTAAGTTGTTGATACATAATATTTATGTATGATTAATCAACGGATGATTCACATGAAGAATACTAAATTACTGCTGGCGATTGCGACCTCTGCAGCATTACTGACAGGGTGTCAGAATACGCACGGTATTAATACCGATCTGGCTATCAGCTCCGGTTTAAATGCCTATAAAGCCGTAACGTTAAGCGATGCCGATGCAAAAGCGATTGCCAATCAGGGTTGTGTCGAAATGGACAGCGGCAACAAAGTCGCTAGCAAATCCAGCAAGTACGGTAAACGTCTGGCAAAAATCGCCAAAGCATTGGGTAGCAATATTAACGGTACGCCGGTCAACTATAAGGTATATATGACCAGCGACGTTAACGCATGGGCGATGGCAAACGGCTGTGTTCGTGTCTACAGTGGCCTGATGGACATGATGAACGACAATGAAATTGAAGGTGTTCTGGGCCATGAATTGGGGCACGTTGCATTGGGTCACTCGCTGGCTGAAATGAAAGCCTCTTATGCGATTGTTGCCGCACGTGATGCGATTTCCGCAACCAGCGGTGTGGCTTCTCAGCTTTCCCGCTCACAATTAGGCGATATCGCAGAAGGCGCTATCAATGCTAAGTACTCCCGCGATAAAGAGTCCGAAGCAGATGATTTCTCCTTTGATCTGCTGAAGAAACGTGGCATCAACACCCAGGGACTGGTCGGTAGCTTTGAAAAACTGGCCAGCCTGGATGGCGGTCGTACCCAGTCTATGTTTGACTCTCATCCACCATCAACAGAGCGTGCACAACACATCCGTGACCGTATCGCCTCTGGTAAGTAAATCATTGTCATCTTTCGGGCTGGTCTTTCGCCAGCCCGCTATAATTGCGCAATAAATCCCCATCTGAATACAGACAAAACTGGTTTTTGCACACAACGTTAACGATTTGTGGCGCTGGCGCGTATAATGCGCGCGGTTATGTTAACGGTACGCCTGTTTTAAGGAGATAAAGATGACGGCAATTGCCCCGGTTATTACCATTGATGGCCCAAGCGGTGCAGGGAAAGGCACTTTGTGTAAGGCTATGGCGGAAGCGTTGCAATGGCATCTGCTGGACTCGGGTGCAATTTATCGCGTACTGGCACTGGCGGCATTACATCACCATGTTGATGTGGCGTCGGAAGATGCTCTGGTGCCACTGGCATCCCACCTGGATGTACGTTTTGTATCGACCAATGGCAATCTGGAAGTGATCCTCGAAGGGGAAGATGTCAGTGGTGAAATTCGCACCCAGGAAGTGGCGAATGCCGCTTCACAAGTCGCGGCATTTCCCCGTGTTCGCGAAGCATTATTGCGTCGCCAACGCGCATTTCGCGAATTACCTGGCCTGATTGCCGATGGCCGCGATATGGGAACGGTGGTATTCCCTGATGCACCAGTGAAAATTTTCCTTGACGCCTCCTCAGAAGAACGTGCACATCGCCGCATGCTACAGTTGCAGGAGAAGGGCTTTAGTGTTAACTTTGAGCGCCTTTTGGCCGAGCTCAAAGAACGCGACGACCGCGATCGTAATCGCGCGGTAGCGCCGTTGGTTCCGGCAGCCGATGCTTTAGTGTTGGATTCCACCTCCTTAAGCATTGAGCAAGTGATTGAAAAAGCGTTACACTACGCGCGCCAAAAATTGGCTCTCGCATAAGCGACCGAATTTGCAGTACCCCCGCTGCAATGGAATGACAGCGGGTATGTTAAACAACCCCATCCGGCACGGAGCCAGGTGGACGTTAAATATAAACCTGAAGATTAAACATGACTGAATCTTTTGCTCAACTCTTTGAAGAGTCCTTAAAAGAAATCGAAACCCGCCCGGGTTCTATCGTTCGTGGCGTTGTTGTTGCTATCGACAAAGATGTAGTACTGGTTGACGCTGGTCTGAAATCTGAGTCTGCCATCCCGGCTGAGCAGTTCAAAAACGCCCAGGGCGAGCTGGAAATCCAGGTAGGTGACGAAGTTGACGTTGCTCTGGACGCAGTAGAAGACGGCTTCGGTGAAACTCTGCTGTCCCGTGAGAAAGCTAAACGTCACGAAGCCTGGATCACGCTGGAAAAAGCTTACGAAGATGCTGAAACTGTTACCGGTGTTATCAACGGCAAAGTTAAGGGCGGCTTCACTGTTGAGCTGAACGGTATTCGTGCGTTCCTGCCAGGTTCTCTGGTAGATGTTCGTCCGGTGCGTGACACTCTGCACCTGGAAGGCAAAGAGCTTGAATTCAAAGTAATCAAGCTGGATCAGAAGCGCAACAACGTTGTTGTTTCTCGTCGTGCCGTTATCGAATCCGAAAACAGCGCAGAGCGCGATCAACTGCTGGAAAACCTGCAGGAAGGCATGGAAGTTAAAGGTATCGTTAAGAACCTCACTGACTACGGTGCATTCGTTGATCTGGGCGGCGTTGACGGCCTGCTGCACATCACTGACATGGCCTGGAAACGCGTTAAGCATCCGAGCGAAATCGTCAACGTGGGCGACGAAATCACTGTTAAAGTGCTGAAGTTCGACCGTGAACGTACCCGTGTATCCCTGGGCCTGAAACAACTGGGCGAAGATCCGTGGGTAGCTATCGCTAAACGTTATCCGGAAGGTACTAAACTGACTGGTCGCGTAACCAACCTGACCGACTACGGCTGCTTCGTTGAAATCGAAGAAGGCGTTGAAGGCCTGGTACACGTTTCCGAAATGGATTGGACCAACAAAAATATCCACCCGTCCAAAGTTGTTAACGTTGGCGATGTAGTGGAAGTTATGGTTCTGGATATCGACGAAGAACGTCGTCGTATCTCCCTGGGTCTGAAACAGTGCAAAGCTAACCCGTGGCAGCAGTTCGCGGAAACCCACAACAAGGGTGACCGTGTTGAAGGTAAAATCAAGTCTATCACTGACTTCGGTATCTTCATCGGCCTGGACGGCGGCATCGATGGCCTGGTTCACCTGTCTGACATCTCCTGGAACGTTGCAGGCGAAGAAGCAGTTCGTGAATACAAAAAAGGCGACGAAATCGCTGCAGTTGTTCTGCAGGTTGACGCAGAACGTGAACGTATCTCCCTGGGCGTTAAGCAGCTCGCAGAAGATCCGTTCAACAACTGGGTTGCTCTGAACAAGAAAGGCGCTATCGTAACCGGTAAAGTAACTGCAGTTGACGCTAAAGGCGCAACCGTAGAACTGGCTGACGGCGTTGAAGGTTACCTGCGTGCTTCTGAAGCATCCCGTGACCGCGTTGAAGATGCTACCCTGGTTCTGAGCGTTGGCGACGAAGTTGAAGCTAAATTCACTGGCGTTGATCGTAAAAACCGCGCAATCAGCCTGTCTGTTCGTGCGAAAGACGAAGCTGACGAGAAAGATGCAATCGCAACTGTTAACAAACAGGAAGATGCAAACTTCTCCAACAACGCAATGGCTGAAGCTTTCAAAGCAGCTAAAGGCGAGTAATTCTCTGACTCTTCGGGATTTTTATTCCGAAGTTTGTTGAGTTTACTTGACAGATTGCAGGTTTCGTCCTGTAATCAAGCACTAAGGGCGGCTACGGCCGCCCTTAATCAATGCAGCAACAGCAGCCGCTAAATTTGCCTTTAAGGAACCGGAGGAATCATGACCAAGTCAGAATTGATAGAAAGACTTGCCACCCAGCAATCGCACATTCCCGCCAAGACGGTTGAAGATGCAGTAAAAGAGATGCTGGAGCATATGGCCTCGACTCTTGCGCAGGGCGAGCGTATTGAAATCCGCGGTTTCGGCAGTTTCTCTTTGCACTACCGCGCACCTCGTACCGGACGTAATCCGAAAACTGGCGATAAAGTAGAACTGGAAGGAAAATACGTTCCTCACTTTAAACCAGGTAAAGAACTGCGCGATCGCGCCAATATTTACGGTTGAGTTTTTACACAAACTTGAACGCGAAAAAAGCACCTGTCGGGTGCTTTTTTCATTTCTGTAATCTGAATCTGGAAGATGTCTCGCAGAGTTGTGTACAGTTTTCATCTTCCTGTTAAATTCTTCTGAACGCGCCTCGGGTAAAGCAAAACACCCACCAGACAACTGCCGAACAAAGTTGCACACTTTCCAAAACAGGGAGGGGGGCATGAAAGTAACGACGATCAGCGTATGCGTAATTTGTGGGATTTTTCCACTGCTGGTATTACCGCAACTACCCGGGACGTTAGCCACTGCAGTTCTTACAACTTTCGCCTGCGTACTGGCATTTATTCCTGTTAAAGCTGTTCGTTATTTCACGCTGATATTGCTGTTTTTTCTTTGGGGCGTACTGGCGGCGAAGCAAGTTATGTGGGTAGGAGAAGCCTTAGCTGGTGCGACGCAGGATGCAATCGTCGAGATTACTGCCACTGATGGCATGACCACTCATTACGCTCAAATTACCCACTTACAAGGCCGACGTCTTTTCCCTGCGCCAGGCATCGTGCTGTATGGCGAATATCTGCCGCAAGCAGTTTGTGCCGGACAACAATGGTCAATGAAACTCAACGTTCGTGCGGTTCACGGCCAGCTTAATGATGGCGGCTTTGACAGCCAGCGTTATGCCATTGCCCAGCATCAGCCGCTCACCGGGCGCTTTCTGCAGGCAAGCGTCATTGAAGCGAGTTGTAGTCTGCGAGCGCAATATCTGGCCTCTTTACAAACGTCTCTGCAACCCTATCCGTGGAAAACGGTCATTCTTGGTTTAGGTATGGGTGAACGGTTATCTGTACCCAGAGAAATCAAAAATATTATGCGCAATACCGGTACAGCGCATTTAATGGCGATATCGGGATTACACATTGCTTTTGTGGCATTACTGGCGGCAGGGCTTATTCGCAGTGGGCAAATTTTCCTTCCTGGGCGTTGGATCCATTGGCAGATACCATTAATTGGCGGAATTTGCTGTGCTGCTTTTTATGCATGGTTGACTGGTATGCAACCTCCCGCATTGCGTACCGTAGTGGCGCTTGCAACGTGGGGAATGCTTAAGTTAAGTGGTCGACAATGGAGTAGCTGGGATGTGTGGATATGCTGCCTTGCAGTAATATTGCTGATGGACCCTGTTGCCATTCTCTCGCAAAGCTTGTGGCTCTCTGCCGCCGCGGTGGCGGCGCTTATTTTTTGGTATCAGTGGTTTCCCTGTCCGGTATGGTCGCTGCCACCTGCAGTGCGTGCGATGGTTTCTCTCATCCATCTGCAACTGGGAATAACGCTCCTGTTAATGCCTGTACAAATCGTCATATTTCATGGCATTAGCCTGACCTCGTTTATAGCAAATCTATTTGCCATTCCTTTAGTGACATTTATTACTGTTCCGTTGACGCTTGCCGCGATGATCGTGCATTTAAGCGGACCATTAATTGTGGAGCAAGGTTTATGGTTGCTTGCCGACAGGTCTTTGGCTTTACTTTTCTGGGGGTTAAAGAGTTTGCCGGAAGGATGGATCAACATTGCTGAACGTTGGCAATGGCTATCATTTTCTCCCTGGTTATTGTTGATAGTATGGCGACTAAACGTATGGCGAACACTGCCAGTGGTGTGTGTGGCTGGAGGCATTATGATGTGCTGGCCGCTGTGGCAAAAACCACAGCCCGACGAGTGGCAGGTGTATATGCTTGATGTCGGCCAGGGACTGGCAATGGTGATTGCGAGAAATGGCAAAGCGATTCTCTATGATACGGGACTTGCCTGGCCGGAGGGCGACAGCGGGCAACAAATTATCATCCCCTGGCTACGCTGGCATAACCTTGAACCGGAAGGCGTCATTCTTAGCCATGAGCATCTGGATCATCGGGGAGGACTGGACTCGATATTACGTACCTGGCCGACGTTATGGGTCAGAAGCCCTTTAAATGGGGAGCATCATCAGCCCTGTGTGCGTGGCGAAGCGTGGCAGTGGCAAGGATTACGTTTTAGTGTGCACTGGCCTTTACAAGGTAGCAACGATAAAGGAAATAACCATTCCTGTGTGGTTAAGGTTGATGACGGAATGTATAGCATTCTTTTAACTGGTGATATTGAAGCACTAGCTGAACAAAAAATGCTAAGTCGTTACTGGCAGCATGTGCAGGCGACATTACTTCAGGTGCCCCATCACGGTAGTAATACCTCATCATCATTGCCATTAATTCAGCGTGTGAATGGAAAAGTGGCACTGGCATCGGCATCGCGCTATAACGCGTGGCGACTACCCTCCAGTAAAATTAAAAGACGTTATCAACTTCAGGGATATCAATGGGTTGACACCCCTCATCAGGGGCAAATAACCGTCGATTTTTCAGCGCAAGGTTGGCTGGTACGCAGCCTAAGGGAGCAAATTTTACCTCGTTGGTATCATCAGTGGTTTGGCGTGCCAGTGGATAACGGGTAGAATATGCGGCTATTTCAACAAATGCTGGTTTTTTGAATGCATAACGACAAAGATCTCTCTACGTGGCAGACATTCCGCCGACTGTGGCCAACCATTGCGCCTTTTAAAGCGGGTCTGATCGTGGCGGGCATAGCGTTAATCCTCAACGCGGCCAGCGATACCTTCATGTTATCGCTCCTTAAGCCACTTCTTGATGATGGCTTTGGTAAAACAGATCGCTCCGTGCTGATGTGGATGCCGCTGGTGGTTATTGGGCTGATGATTTTACGTGGTATCACCAGTTATATATCCAGCTACTGTATCTCCTGGGTATCTGGCAAAGTGGTAATGACCATGCGTCGTCGCCTGTTTGGTCATATGATGGGAATGCCGGTTTCATTTTTTGATAAACAGTCAACCGGGACTCTGCTTTCACGTATTACTTACGATTCTGAACAGGTTGCTTCGTCATCTTCCGGCGCACTGATTACTGTTGTACGTGAAGGTGCGTCCATCATTGGTTTGTTCGCCATGATGTTCTATTACAGTTGGCAGTTATCGATCATTTTGATTGTGCTGGCACCCATTGTCTCGATTGCAATTCGTATCGTATCGAAGCGTTTTCGCAGCATCAGTAAAAACATGCAAAACACGATGGGGCAGGTGACCACCAGTGCGGAACAGATGCTGAAAGGCCACAAAGAAGTGCTGATTTTTGGTGGCCAGGAAGTGGAAACGAAGCGTTTTGATAAGGTCAGCAACAAAATGCGTTTGCAGGGGATGAAGATGGTGTCCGCCTCGTCCATCTCTGACCCGATCATTCAATTGATCGCTTCTTTGGCGCTGGCGTTTGTTCTGTATGCGGCGAGCTTCCCAAGTGTGATGGATAGCCTGACAGCCGGTACGATTACCGTTGTTTTCTCTTCAATGATTGCACTGATGCGTCCGCTGAAATCGCTGACCAACGTTAACGCCCAGTTCCAACGTGGTATGGCGGCCTGTCAGACGCTGTTCACCATTCTGGATAGTGAACAGGAGAAAGACGAAGGTAAGCGTGAGATTGAGCGTGCTACCGGCGATGTGGAATTCCGTAATGTTACCTTCACCTATCCAGGGCGTGAAGTTCCCGCTTTGCGTAACATCAACCTGAAAATCCCGGCAGGGAAAACAGTTGCTCTGGTTGGACGTTCTGGTTCGGGTAAATCGACCATCGCGAGTTTAATCACTCGCTTCTACGATATCGATGAAGGCGAGATCCTGATGGATGGTCACGATCTACGCGAGTATACCCTGGCGTCATTGCGTAATCAGGTTGCGCTGGTGTCGCAGAATGTCCATCTGTTTAACGATACGGTTGCCAACAACATTGCTTACGCACGTACTGACCAGTACAGCCGTGAGCAAATTGAAGAAGCGGCGCGTATGGCTTATGCCATGGACTTTATCAATAAGATGGATAACGGTCTCGATACGGTAATTGGCGAAAACGGTGTACTGCTTTCTGGCGGTCAGCGTCAGCGTATTGCTATTGCTCGTGCTTTGTTGCGTGACAGCCCGATTCTGATTCTGGACGAAGCCACCTCGGCACTGGATACTGAATCTGAACGTGCAATTCAGGCGGCGCTGGATGAGTTGCAGAAAAACCGTACTTCACTGGTGATAGCCCACCGTTTGTCTACCATTGAAAAGGCAGACGAAATTGTGGTCGTCGAGGACGGGGTCATTGTGGAACGCGGTACGCACAACGATTTGCTTGAACACCGTGGTGTCTACGCGCAACTTCACAAAATGCAGTTTGGCCAATGATTGAAAAAATCTGGTCTGGTGAATCGCCTTTGTGGCGGCTGTTGCTGCCACTCTCCTGGCTGTATGGCCTGGTGAGTGGTGCAATCCGTCTTTGCTACAAATTAAAATTGAAACGCGCATGGCGCGCGCCAGTGCCAGTTGTGGTGGTCGGTAACCTCACCGCAGGTGGCAATGGAAAAACCCCGGTCGTTGTCTGGCTGGTGGAACAACTGCAAAAACGCGGTGTTCGCGTTGGTGTGGTGTCAAGGGGGTATGGCGGTAAGGCCGAGTCGTATCCGTTGTTACTGTCGGCAGATACCACCACGGCACAGGCGGGTGATGAACCGGTGCTTATTTATCAGCGCACTGGTGCGCCTGTTGCGGTTTCTCCCGAACGTTCTGATGCAGTAAAAGTGATTCTGGCGCAGCATCCTGATGTACAACTCATCGTGACTGACGACGGTCTACAGCATTATCGCCTGGCGCGAGATGTAGAAATTGTCGTCATCGATGGTGTGCGTCGCTTTGGTAATGGCTGGTGGTTGCCCGCGGGGCCAATGCGTGAGCGAGCGGGGCGCTTAAAATCGGTTGATGCGGTAATCGTCAACGGCGGTGTACCGCACAATGGTGAAATCCCAATGCATCTGCTGCCGGGTCAGGCTGTGAATTTGCGTACTGGTACGCGTTGTGATGTTGCACAACTTGAACATGTGGTAGCAATGGCGGGGATTGGTCACCCGCCGCGCTTTTTTGCCACGCTGAAGATGTGCGGTGTTCAACCAGAAAAATGTGTTCCGCTGGCCGATCATCAGTCTTTGAATCATGCGGATGTCAGCGCACTGTTAAGTGCCGGGCAAACGCTGATCATGACTGAAAAAGATGCGGTGAAATGCCGGGCCTTTGCAGAAGAAAATTGGTGGTATTTGCCCGTTGACGCACAGCTTTCGGGCGATGAACCAGAGAAACTGCTCGCGCAACTTTCCTCGCTGGCTTCTGGCAACTAATTCCGCCGCGGCAGCGTTCAATAGATGGAGCCATGATGACGCTGCCGTATATTTCCCTTGCCGATGCGCGTAATCTTCACCTTGCCGCGCAAGGCCTGTTAAACAAATCCCGCCGTCGTGCGTCGCCAGAAGATATCCTGTCAACTATCTCCCGTATCTCCCTGCTACAAATCGACACTATCAATATCGTTGCCCGCAGCCCTTATCTGGTACTTTTTAGTCGCCTTGGTAATTATTCTCCGCAGTGGCTGGATGAGTCACTGACACGTGGCGAATTAATGGAGTACTGGGCGCATGAAGCCTGCTTTATGCCGCGTAGCGATTTTCGTCTTATTCGCCACCGAATGCTGGCACCTGAAAAAATGGGCTGGAAATACAAAGACGCCTGGATGCAGGAACATGTAGCAGAAATTGAACAGTTAATTCAGCACATACAAGATAACGGACCGGTACGTTCAGCCGATTTTGAACATCCCCGAAAAGGGGCAAGCGGTTGGTGGGAGTGGAAGCCCCATAAACGGCATCTGGAAGGCTTATTTACTGCCGGAAAAGTCATGGTAGTTGAACGGCGCAACTTCCAGCGAGTTTATGATCTAACCCATCGCGTCATGCCTCACTGGGATGATGAGCGTGATCTCGTTTCGCAAACAGAAGCAGAAATCGCCATGCTGGATAACAGCGCGCGTTGCCTGGGAATATTCCGCGAACAGTGGCTGGCGGATTATTATCGTTTGAAACGTCCTGCACTGTCGGCCTGGCGTGATCTATGTGCTGAACAGCAACAAATTATCCCCATAAATGTGGAGAGATTAGGACAACTCTGGCTGCATGCTGACTTGTTGCCTCTTCTCGAAACAGCTCTCGCGGGGAAACTAACCGCGACGCATAGCACTGTACTGTCACCTTTTGACCCTGTCGTCTGGGATCGTAAACGTGCAGAGCAACTTTTTGATTTTAGCTACCGGCTGGAATGCTACACGCCAGCGCCGAAACGCCAGTATGGCTATTTCGTTCTGCCGTTACTACATCGTGGGCAATTAGTCGGGCGAATGGATGCCAAAATACATCGCCAGGCGGGCATTCTTGAAGTTATCTCCCTCTGGTTACAGGATGGCATCAAACCGACAGCTTCTCTTCAAAAAGGGTTGCGCCAGGCGATTACCGATTTTGCTAGCTGGCAGCAGGCGACGCGAGTGACATTAGGGCGCTGCCCACCCGATCTTTTTACCGATTGCCGCACTGGCTGGGAAATAGCCCCCTACGCATAAATGATTATGATAAGATTTATGCATTCATAACCCGATCCATCTGGAGGAACTATGGATCATCGTCTGCTTGAAATCGTTGCCTGCCCGGTTTGCAACGGCAAACTTTGGTATAACCAGGAAAAACAAGAACTGATTTGCAAACTGGATAACCTGGCTTTCCCGCTGCGCGATGGCATTCCAGTTCTGCTGGAAACGGAAGCCCGTGTACTGACTGCCGATGAGAGTAAATCATGAGTTTTGTGGTCATTATTCCTGCGCGCTACGCTTCTACGCGTCTGCCCGGTAAACCGCTGGTCGATATTAACGGCAAGCCCATGATCGTTCATGTCCTTGAGCGCGCCCGCGAATCAGGTGCCGATCGCATCATCGTGGCAACCGATCATGACGATGTCGCCCGCGTCGTTGAAGCTGCGGGTGGTGAAGTATGCATGACGCGCGCCGATCATCAATCAGGCACTGAGCGTCTGGCGGAAGTTGTCGAAAAATGCGCGTTCAGTGACGATACGGTGATTGTTAATGTGCAGGGGGATGAACCCATGATCCCTGCAACAATCATTCGTCAGGTTGCCGATAATCTCGCCCAGCGTGAAGTGGGAATGGCTACCCTGGCTGTACCTATCCACAATGCGGAAGAAGTCTTTAATCCGAATGCGGTTAAAGTGGTTCTTGATGCTGAAGGTTATGCGCTTTACTTTTCACGTGCCACCATTCCGTGGGATCGTGACCGTTTTGCAAAAAGTCTGGAAACCGTTGGTGATAACTTCCTGCGGCATCTCGGTATTTATGGCTACCGTGCAGGCTTTATCCGCCGTTATGTTAACTGGCAGCCAAGCCCGTTAGAACACATCGAAATGTTAGAGCAGCTTCGCGTACTGTGGTACGGCGAAAAAATCCATGTTGCTGTCGCCCGGGAAGTTCCTGGTACAGGTGTGGATACCCCTGAAGATCTCGAGCGCGTTCGCGCTGAAATGCGCTAAGTTAATTTCACGACACTCCACCCGATTTTCGGGGGAGTGTCGTACCGTTACGATTTTCCTCATTTTTCTTTTCAACAATTGATCTCATTCAGGTGACATCTTTTACATTGGCGCTCATTATGAAGGCAGTAGCTTTTATGAGGGTAATCTGAATGGAACAGCTGCGTGCCGAATTAAGCCATTTACTGGGTGAAAAACTCAGTCGTATTGAGTGTGTCAATGAAAAAGCGAATACGGCGTTGTGGGCTTTGTATGACAGCCAGGGAAACCCAATGCCGCTGTTGGCAAGAAGCTTTAGTACGCCAGGGCAAGCACGACAGTTGGCATGGAAAACCACCATGCTGGCGCGCAGCGGGACTATCCGTATGCCAACTATTTATGGTGTGATGACACATGAAGAACACCCAGGCCCCGATGTCCTGTTACTGGAGCGGATGCGTGGTGTTTCTGTGGAAGCACCTGCACGTACACCGGAACGTTGGGAGCATCTGAAAGAGCAAATTGTTGAAGCTCTGTTGGCCTGGCACCGACAGGACAGTCGCGGTTGCGTTGGCGCAGTGGATAATACCCAGGAAAATTTCTGGCCCTCCTGGTATCGGCAACATATTGAAGTGTTATGGACCACGCTCAATCAGTTCAATAACACCGGTTTAACCATGCAGGATAAGCGGATTCTGTTCCGCACCCGCGAATGTCTTCCAG
Source organism: Escherichia sp. 20412-1 (assembly GCF_003027595.1). Classification (NCBI taxonomy): domain Bacteria; kingdom Pseudomonadati; phylum Pseudomonadota; class Gammaproteobacteria; order Enterobacterales; family Enterobacteriaceae; genus Escherichia; species Escherichia sp. 20412-1. Next base: position 22,229 of record NZ_PYQM01000016.1, read on the forward strand.
CATTATTTGAAGGATTTAACGACAATTGTGTGCTGATTCACGGTAATTTCTGTTTGCGTAGCATGTTGAAAGATTCGCGCAGCGATCAACTACTGGCGATGGTCGGGCCGGGATTAATGCTTTGGGCACCGCGAGAGTATGAACTGTTCCGACTAATGGATAATACGCTGGCAGAAGATTTACTCTGGAGTTACCTGCAACGCGCGCCAGTGGCGGAGTCGTTCATCTGGCGACGTTGGCTATATGTGTTATGGGATGAAGTTGCGCAACTGGTCAATACCGGACGGTTTAGTCGGAGCAACTTCGATCTGGCATCAAAATCACTCTTGCCGTGGCTCGCCTGATGAACCTTTTAACCACTGCCAGATGCGGCCAAGCGTTTCATAACCGGCCCGATCGCTATGCATCAACCAGACCGGAGACGGGATTGCCCGTTCCCACGGGTTAAGCGGTGAATCGATCGCCAGTTGATTGGCGGGGGCAGGTAGCGGATTTAACCCTGCATGTTGAAAAAAGATCATCGCGCGCGGCAAATGAGACGCAGAGGTCACCAACAGGAAAGGGGCGTCACCAATTGCCTGTTTCACTGCTGTGGCTTCTTCTTCGGTATCTTTCGGTAAATCCAGCGTAATAATCTGCTCGCGTGGGACACCCAGCGATTGCGCCACTCTGGCCCCCACTTCTGCTGTACTCACCGTATTGGTTTTTGCCACACCACCCGTGAAGATTAACTTTGATCCCGGATTTTCACGCCACAAACGCACGCCTTCATTCAGGCGTGGCAGACTGTTATTGATTAAATTTGAACTTGGCGCCCACTGCGGGTTCCAGGTATAGCCGCCGCCCAGCACCACTATATAGTCCACTTTTTGTACATTGTTCCATGTCGGATAGGTGCTTTCGATGGGACGCAGCAGACGATCTGCTACCGGTTGCAAACTTAATAACAAAAGTGCCAGCCATCCTACGCTAATAAATATCTTCCCGGTTTTTTGAAAACGACTAAACCACAGCAGCACCAGGCCAGCACCAATAATCAGCAACATCAGCGGAAGTGGCAGCAGCATACCGCCAATCACTTTTTTCAGTGTAAAAAGCATCCTTTCTGGTTCCTTTTTTAACCATATAGCGAGGGATCGGCAGTGATATTACACCAGACGGGTTCATTCTCGCCTCGGCTGTGACAAAATAGCGCCTTTATCAGAAAACGTCTTAGCCAACCGGTGGAGAAAGCAATGCAGGATCGCAATTTTGATGATATTGCGGAAAAGTTTTCCCGTAACATTTACGGCACCACCAAAGGACAGCTTCGACAGGCTATTCTGTGGCAGGATCTCGATCGTGTGCTGGCGGAAATAGGCTCGCAAAAATTGCGAGTGCTGGATGCTGGCGGTGGTGAAGGGCAGACGGCGATCAAAATGGCCGGGCGTGGGCATCAGGTCATTTTATGCGATCTTTCTGCGCAGATGATCGACCGCGCAAAGCAGGCGGCAGAAGCAAAAGGTGTGAGCGGCAACATGCAATTTATACATTGCGCTGCTCAGGATGTTGCTTCGCATTTGGAAACGCCCGTTGATCTGATATTGTTCCATGCGGTGCTGGAGTGGGTCGCTGACCCCCGTAGCGTGTTACAGACTCTGTGGTCAGTGTTGCGCCCAGGAGGCATGTTGTCGTTAATGTTCTACAATGCGCACGGTTTGCTGATGCACAACATGGTTGCAGGGAATTTTGATTACGTGCAGGCGGGAATGCCGAAAAAGAAAAAACGGACGCTTTCGCCAGACTCTCCGCGCGATCCGGCGCAGGTATATCAGTGGCTGGAAGAAGCTGGCTGGCAAATTACCGGCAAGACCGGCGTTCGCGTGTTTCATGATTATCTGCGTGAAAAGCACCAACAGCGCGATTGCTACGAAGCATTACTTGAATTAGAAACGCGTTATTGCCGTCAGGAACCTTACATTAGCCTGGGGCGTTATATTCATGTCACCGCGCGCAAACCGCAGAGCAAGGATAAAGTATGAGTGAATTTTCCCAGACAGTCCCCGAACTGGTTGCCTGGGCCAGAAAAAATGACTTCTCCATCTCGCTGCCGGTAGACCGTCTCTCTTTTCTGCTGGCGGTGGCCACGCTGAACGGCGAGCGTCTGGACGGCGAGATGAGTGAAGGTGAGCTGGTGGATGCATTCCGCCACGTGAGTGATGCGTTTGAGCAAACCAGCGAAACCATCGGCGTGCGCGCCAACAACGCGATCAACGATATGGTGCGTCAACGTCTGCTGAACCGCTTTACAAGCGAACAGGCGGAAGGGAACGCCATTTACCGTCTGACGCCGCTCGGCATCGGCATTACTGATTACTACATCCGTCAGCGCGAGTTTTCTACGCTGCGTCTTTCTATGCAATTGTCGATCGTTGCAGGCGAACTGAAGCGTGCGGCGGATGCGGCAGAAGAGGGCGGCGATGAGTTTCACTGGCACCGTAACGTCTATGCGCCGCTGAAATACTCGGTAGCAGAAATTTTCGACAGTATCGACCTGACGCAACGTCTGATGGACGAACAGCAGCAACAGGTGAAAGACGATATCGCCCAGTTACTGAATAAAGACTGGCGGGCGGCGATCTCAAGCTGTGAAATGTTGCTTTCGGAAACCTCTGGTACGCTGCGTGAATTGCAAGATACGCTGGAAGCGGCGGGCGACAAATTACAGGCTAACCTGTTGCGCATCCAGGATGCGACCATGACCCATGACGATCTGCATTTTGTCGATCGTCTGGTGTACGACCTGCAAAGCAAACTCGACCGTATTATCAGTTGGGGTCAGCAATCCATCGATTTATGGATCGGTTATGACCGCCACGTACATAAATTTATCCGTACCGCGATCGATATGGATAAAAACCGTGTCTTTGCCCAGCGATTACGTCAGTCGGTACAAACCTATTTTGATGACCCGTGGGCGCTGACTTACGCCAATGCCGATCGTCTGCTGGATATGCGTGACGAAGAGATGGCACTGCGTGACGAAGAAGTGACCGGGGAACTTCCGCCAGATTTAGAGTACGAAGAGTTTAACGAGATCCGCGAACAACTGGCGGCAATCATCGAAGAGCAGCTCGCCGTCTATAAAACCAGACAAGTGCCGCTGGATCTTGGTCTGGTGGTACGCGAATATCTGGCGCAGTATCCGCGTGCGCGTCACTTTGATGTTGCGCGCATTGTTATTGATCAGGCGGTACGCCTCGGCGTAGCGCAAGCAGACTTCACCGGACTGCCAGCGAAATGGCAGCCGATTAATGATTACGGAGCCAAGGTACAGGCGCATGTCATCGACAAATATTGAACAAGTGATGCCGGTTAAGCTGGCGCAAGCGCTGGCGAATCCGTTATTTCCGGCGCTGGATAGCGCCTTACGTTCAGGTCGCCATATCGGTCTTGACGAACTGGACAACCATGCATTCCTGATGGATTTTCAGGAATACCTGGAAGAGTTTTACGCGCGTTATAACGTTGAGCTTATTCGCGCGCCGGAAGGTTTCTTCTATTTGCGTCCACGTTCCACCACGTTGATCCCTCGTTCCGTGTTGTCCGAACTGGATATGATGGTTGGGAAAATCCTCTGTTATCTCTATCTCAGCCCGGAACGGCTGGCGAACGAGGGGATTTTTACTCAGCAGGAACTGTATGACGAACTGCTCACCCTGGCTGACGAAGCGAAACTGCTGAAACTGGTAAACAACCGTTCTACCGGTTCAGACGTTGACCGCCAGAAGTTGCAGGAAAAAGTACGTTCTTCGCTAAATCGTCTGCGTCGTTTGGGCATGGTGTGGTTTATGGGCCACGACAGCAGCAAGTTCCGCATTACAGAATCGGTGTTCCGTTTTGGTGCGGATGTGCGTGCTGGTGACGATCCGCGCGAAGCCCAACGTCGCCTGATTCGCGATGGTGAAGCAATGTCGCTGGAAAATCACCTGCAACTCAACGACGAAACCGAAGAGAATCAGCCAGATAGCGGAGAGGAAGAATAATGATTGAACGCGGTAAATTTCGCTCACTGACGCTGATTAACTGGAACGGCTTTTTTGCCCGTACCTTTGACCTCGATGAGCTGGTCACAACGCTTTCCGGCGGTAACGGTGCAGGTAAATCCACCACTATGGCGGCGTTTGTTACGGCGCTTATTCCTGACCTGACCCTGCTGCACTTCCGTAACACCACGGAAGCCGGGGCCACCAGTGGTTCGCGCGATAAAGGTTTGCACGGTAAGCTAAAAGCGGGCGTCTGTTATTCGATGCTTGACACCATCAACTCGCGCCATCAGCGCGTGGTGGTCGGTGTGCGTCTGCAACAGGTTGCCGGGCGCGATCGTAAAGTGGATATCAAACCGTTTGCGATTCAGGGGCTACCGATGTCGGTGCTGCCGACGCAACTGGTGACAGAAACCCTGAACGAACGCCAGGCGCGCGTGCTGCCGCTTAATGAGCTGAAAGAGAAGCTCGAAGCGATGGAAGGCGTGCAGTTTAAGCAGTTCAATTCCATCACCGATTACCATTCACTGATGTTCGATCTGGGCATCATTGCGCGTCGTCTGCGCTCGGCGTCTGATCGTAGTAAATTCTATCGTCTGATCGAAGCCTCACTGTACGGCGGTATTTCCAGTGCCATTACCCGTTCTCTGCGTGACTATCTGCTGCCAGAAAACAGCGGTGTGCGTAAAGCGTTCCAGGATATGGAAGCAGCGCTGCGTGAAAACCGCATGACGCTGGAAGCGATTCGTGTAACGCAGTCCGATCGCGACCTGTTTAAGCATTTGATCAGTGAAGCCACCAACTATGTGGCGGCGGACTATATGCGTCACGCCAACGAACGTCGCGTTCATCTGGATAAGGCACTAGAGTTTCGTCGTGAGCTACACACTTCTCGTCAGCAACTAGCGGCGGAGCAGTACAAACACGTCGATATGGCGCGTGAACTGGCAGAGCACAACGGTGCGGAAGGCGATCTGGAAGCAGATTATCAGGCAGCCAGCGATCACTTGAACCTCGTGCAAACCGCACTGCGTCAGCAGGAAAAGATCGAACGTTACGAAGCGGATCTCGATGAATTGCAGATCCGTCTCGAAGAGCAAAACGAAGTGGTGGCAGAGGCCATCGAACGTCAGGAAGAGAATGAAGCGCGCGCGGAAGCCGCCGAACTGGAAGTGGACGAGCTGAAAAACCAGCTTGCTGACTACCAGCAGGCACTGGACGTCCAGCAAACGCGCGCGATCCAGTACAACCAGGCGATTACTGCACTTAACCGCGCTAAAGAACTGTGTCATCTGCCGGACTTAACTGCCGACAGCGCCGCCGAGTGGCTGGAAACCTTCCAGGCGAAAGAGCTGGAAGCCACCGAAAAAATGCTCTCTCTTGAGCAGAAAATGAGCATGGCACAAACCGCGCATAGCCAGTTTGAGCAGGCTTATCAGTTAGTCGCAGCCATTAACGGTCCGCTGGCGCGTAACGAAGCGTGGGATGTTGCTCGTGAACTGCTGCGCGAAGGGGTCGAACAACGTCACCTTGCAGAACAGGTTCAGCCGCTGCGGATGCGCTTAAGCGAACTGGAACAGCGCCTGCGTGAGCAACAGGAAGCCGAGCGCCTGCTGGCGGATTTCTGCAAACGCCAGGGCAAGAACTTTGATATCGATGAACTGGAAGCCCTGCATCAGGAACTGGAAGCACGCATTGCCTCCCTTTCTGACAGCGTGTCTAATGCCCGTGAAGAGCGCATGGCGCTGCGTCAGGAACAGGAACAACTGCAATCACGCATTCAGAGTCTGATGCAGCGTGCGCCGGTTTGGTTGGCTGCGCAAAACAGCCTCAATCAGTTGAGCGAGCAGTGCGGTGAAGAGTTCACCTCCAGTCAGGATGTCACTGAATACATGCAACAGTTGCTGGAGCGCGAGCGCGAGGCGATTGTTGAACGTGACGAAGTGGGCGCGCGCAAAAACGCCGTTGACGAAGAGATCGAGCGTTTAAGTCAGCCGGGGGGCTCTGAAGATCAGCGCCTGAATGCGCTGGCGGAACGTTTTGGCGGCGTGCTGTTGTCAGAAATTTATGACGACGTTAGCCTGGAAGATGCGCCGTACTTCTCGGCGCTGTATGGCCCCTCTCGTCACGCCATCGTAGTGCCCGATCTGTCGCAGATTGCCGAACAACTGGAAGGTTTAACCGATTGCCCGGAAGATCTCTATCTGATCGAAGGTGATCCGCAGTCATTCGATGACAGCGTGTTCAGCGTTGATGAACTGGAAAAAGCGGTGGTGGTGAAAATTGCCGACCGTCAGTGGCGTTATTCGCGCTTCCCTGAAGTGCCGTTGTTTGGTCGTGCGGCGCGCGAAAGCCGTATTGAAAGCCTTCATGCCGAACGTGAAGTGCTTTCCGAACGCTTCGCCACGCTCTCCTTTGATGTACAGAAAACTCAGCGCCTGCATCAGGCTTTCAGTCGCTTTATCGGCAGCCATCTGGCGGTGGCATTTGAGTCCGATCCGGAAGCTGAAATCCGTCAACTGAACAGCCGCCGCGTCGAACTGGAGCGGGCGTTGAGTAATCATGAAAATGATAACCAGCAGCAACGCATTCAGTTTGAGCAGGCGAAAGAGGGCGTGACAGCGCTTAACCGCATCCTGCCGCGCCTTAACCTGTTGGCTGACGATACGCTGGCAGATCGCGTCGATGAAATCCGCGAACGTCTGGATGAAGCCCAGGAAGCGGCGCGTTTTGTTCAGCAGTTCGGTAATCAACTGGCGAAACTGGAGCCGATCGTTTCAGTGTTGCAAAGCGATCCGGAACAGTTTGAACAGTTAAAAGAAGATTACGCATACTCCCAGCAGATGCAGCGCGATGCCCGTCAGCAGGCATTTGCCCTGACGGAAGTGGTGCAGCGTCGCGCACACTTTAGCTACTCCGACTCGGCAGAAATGCTCAGTGGTAACAGCGATCTCAACGAAAAATTGCGTGAACGTCTGGAACATGCGGAAGCAGAGCGTACCCGTGCTCGTGAAGCACTGCGTGGTCATGCTACACAGTTGAACCAGTACAATCAGGTGCTGGCATCGCTGAAAAGTTCTTACGACACTAAAAAAGAACTGCTTAACGATCTGCAACGCGAATTGCAGGATATCGGTGTGCGTGCCGATAGCGGCGCAGAAGAGCGCGCGCGTATTCGCCGTGACGAGCTACATGCGCAACTCAGTAATAACCGTTCCCGTCGCAACCAACTGGAAAAAGCGCTCACCTTCTGCGAAGCGGAGATGGACAACCTGACCCGTAAACTGCGCAAGCTGGAGCGTGATTATCACGAGATGCGCGAGCAGGTGGTGACCGCCAAAGCGGGCTGGTGCGCGGTAATGCGCATGGTGAAAGACAACGGCGTCGAACGCCGCTTGCACCGTCGCGAGCTGGCTTATCTTTCTGCTGATGATTTGCGTTCCATGTCGGATAAGGCGTTAGGTGCGCTGCGTCTGGCGGTAGCGGATAACGAACATCTACGCGACGTGCTGCGTATGTCGGAAGATCCAAAACGTCCGGAACGTAAAATCCAGTTCTTCGTGGCGGTTTACCAGCATCTGCGCGAACGAATCCGCCAGGATATTATTCGTACCGATGATCCGGTAGAAGCTATCGAGCAGATGGAGATCGAACTTAGCCGTCTGACCGAAGAATTAACCTCCCGTGAGCAGAAACTGGCGATCAGTTCCCGCAGTGTGTCGAACATTATTCGCAAAACCATTCAGCGCGAACAGAACCGTATCCGTATGCTCAACCAGGGCTTGCAGAACGTGTCGTTCGGCCAGGTGAACAGCGTACGTCTGAACGTGAATGTGCGTGAAACGCACGCCATGTTGCTGGATGTGCTTTCTGAACAACATGAACAACATCAGGATTTGTTTAACAGCAACCGTCTGACCTTCTCGGAAGCGCTGGCGAAACTGTATCAGCGCCTTAACCCGCAAATTGATATGGGGCAGCGCACGCCGCAGACCATTGGTGAAGAGCTGCTGGATTATCGCAACTACCTGGAGATGGAAGTTGAAGTTAACCGTGGTTCCGATGGATGGCTGCGTGCGGAGTCAGGCGCGTTGTCAACGGGTGAGGCCATCGGTACAGGGATGTCGATTCTGGTGATGGTGGTACAGAGCTGGGAAGATGAATCCCGTCGTCTGCGCGGTAAAGATATTTCTCCTTGTCGTCTGCTGTTCCTCGATGAAGCAGCGCGCCTGGATGCCCGTTCTATCGCCACGTTGTTTGAATTGTGTGAGCGTTTGCAAATGCAGCTCATCATCGCGGCACCAGAAAATATTAGTCCGGAAAAAGGCACCACCTACAAACTGGTGCGTAAGGTATTCCAGAATACCGAACACGTACATGTGGTTGGTTTGCGTGGCTTTGCGCCGCAGCTTCCTGAAACGCTTCCAGGAACTGACGAAGCGTCTTCCCAGGCAAGTTAAGATTAAGGCGGCAGCGATGTCGCCTTTTTTTTCGAAAACTCCGTTTCTGCACTAAAAAAATGCCGCATTACGGTGCGCTTTTCTTTAAACTTCTTTACATTAGGTTGTGTAAAAACGTATCGACGTTTATATACTGAAGGTAAGCCTGATAAGTAACAGGCTTGCTCGTCATACTTTCGTGAGTATTGGCGTTGTACAGGCAAGTAGAGAAAAGCAGCCTGGCTATTCAAAGTATGATAAAAACAGGGGGCAAGGGATGTTGCTTAACATGATGTGTGGTCGTCGGCTTTCGGCAATAAGTTTTTGTCTGGCCGTAACATTCGCTCCACTGTTCAGTGTGCAGGCTGATGAGCCTGAAGTAATCCCTGGCGACAGCCCGGTGGCTGTCAGCGAACAGGGAGATGTACTGCCGCAAGCGCAAGCGACGGCAATTATGGCGGGGATCCAACCGCTACCAGAGGGTGCGGCGGAAAACGCTCGCACACAAATCGAATCTCAATTACCCGCAGGTTATAAGCCGGTTTATCTTAACCAGCTTCAACTGCTGTATGCCGCACGTGATATGCAGCCGATGTGGGAAAACCGTGATGCGGTTAAAGCTTTCCAGCAGCAACTGGCGGAAGTGGCGATTGCCGGTTTTCAGCCGCAGTTTAATAAATGGGTAGAGTTACTGACTGACCCAGGCGTTAACGGTCTGGCACGTGACGTAGTGTTGTCGGATGCAATGCTGGGTTACCTTCATTTCGTTGCTAACATTCCGGTCAAAGGCACGCGCTGGCTATACAGCAGTAAACCTTATGCGCTCTCAACACCACCGCTCTCGGTCATTAACCAATGGCAGGTGGCGCTAAATAATGGCCAATTGCCAACGTTTGTTGCAGGACTGGCACCGCAGCATCCGCAATATGCCGCGATGCATGAATCTTTACTGACCTTGCTCAGTGATACCAAACCGTGGCCACAACTGACCGGTAAAGCAACGTTGCGTCCTGGCCAGTGGAGTAATGACGTACCAGCACTGCGCGAAATATTGCAGCGCACAGGTATGCTCGATGGTGGGCCGAAAATTACGCTGCCTGGCGATGAAACACCCGCTGATGCAGTCGTTAGCCCATCTGCCGTTGCCGTCGAAACTGCGGAAAAGCAAACAAAGTTTCTTAGTAAACCTAAGCCAACTGTACGTGCCGCCTACGATAATGAGCTGGTTGAAGCGGTTAAACGTTTTCAGGTATGGCAAGGATTGGGGGCAGATGGTGCTATTGGTCCAGCCACACGTGATTGGCTCAATGTGACACCTGCACAGCGTGCAGGTGTGTTGGCGCTCAACATCCAGCGTTTACGTTTGCTGCCTGCGGAGCTTTCTACCGGCATCATGGTCAATATACCGGCCTATTCTTTGGTCTATTACCAGAACGGTAATCAGGTGCTGGACTCGCGGGTGATTGTCGGCCGTCCTGACCGCAAAACACCAATGATGAGCAGTGCCTTAAACAATGTGGTAGTGAATCCGCCGTGGAACGTACCGCCGACGCTGGCACGCAAAGATATTCTGCCGAAAGTGCGTAATGATCCGGGCTATCTGGAAAGCCATGGCTATACGGTGATGCGTGGCTGGAACAGCAAAGAAGCAATTGACCCGTGGCAGGTTGACTGGTCGACGATTACCGCGTCGAATTTACCGTTCCGCTTTCAGCAAGCTCCAGGCCCACGAAATTCGCTAGGACGGTATAAATTTAATATGCCGAGTTCAGACGCTATCTACTTACATGACACGCCTAATCACAATCTGTTCAAGCGTGATACGCGTGCGTTGAGCTCTGGCTGTGTGAGGGTGAATAAGGCATCCGATCTGGCAAACATGCTGTTGCAGGATGCAGGCTGGAATGACAAGCGTATTTCCGATGCTCTGAAGCAGGGAGATACCCGTTACGTCAATATCCGTCAGTCTATCCCGGTTAATCTCTACTACCTGACAGCATTTGTCGGCGCAGATGGGCGTACTCAATATCGTACAGATATTTACAATTATGATCTGCCTGCGCGATCCAGCTCGCAAATTGTATCGAAAGCGGAACAATTAATCAGGTAAATGAAGTAGTTCGGGGAAATCAGTTGTCGTAATAATTGGCATGATTGGGGGCTATTCCTTGTAGCCCCCATCACTGCTGGGGTTGAGTCACCTTGACGTTAGCTTTATGGGCGGTTAAGGTGCACTCTTGTGCGCCAGAAGTGCATATAAACGATAACATTGACCTGTAGACTTGATTACCATGGACAAATTCGACGCTAATCGCCGCAAACTACTGGCGCTTGGTGGCGTTGCACTTGGTGCTGCCATCTTGCCGACCCCTGCGTTTGCGACACTCTCCACCCCACGCCCGCGTATTTTGACACTCAACAATCTCCATACTGGAGAGTCAATTAAAGCGGAGTTTTTCGATGGCAGAGGCTATATTCAGGAAGAATTGGCAAAACTAAACCATTTTTTCCGCGATTTCCGCGCGAACAAAATAAAGTCCATCGATCCAGGATTATTCGACCAGTTGTATCGCCTGCAAGGCCTGTTAGGTACTCGCAAGCCGGTACAGTTAATTTCTGGTTACCGTTCTATCGACACCAATAATGAATTACGCGCACACAGCCGTGGAGTAGCGAAGAAAAGCTATCACACCAAAGGCCAGGCGATGGATTTCCATATTGAAGGCGTCGCGTTAAGCAATATTCGCAAAGCCGCGTTATCTATGCGCGCAGGTGGTGTAGGATATTACCCACGTAGTAACTTTGTGCATATTGATACCGGACCTGCACGGCACTGGTAGCAATCGCTTAACGAAACAGGGGCAGTATGAATTATCGTATTATTCCGGTCACTGCATTCTCCCAGAACTGCTCATTGATCTGGTGTGAACAAACTCGCCTGGCAGCACTGGTTGATCCTGGCGGTGATGCGGAAAAAATTAAACAGGAAGTTGATGCCAGCGGCCTGACGCTGATGCAGATCCTACTGACACATGGCCATCTGGATCACGTTGGTGCAGCGGCGGAACTGGCAAAACATTACGGCGTGCCAGTACTTGGTCCGGAAAAGGAAGATGAGTTCTGGCTGCAAGGCTTGCCTGCGCAAAGCCGCATGTTTGGCCTGGATGAGTGTCAGCCACTGACGCCGGATCGTTGGCTGAATGAAGGCGACACGATCAGCATAGGGAATGTGACTTTACAGGTGTTACATTGCCCAGGGCATACACCGGGTCATGTGGTCTTTTTTGATAATCAGTCAAAACTGCTGATTTCTGGCGACGTCATTTTCAAAGGTGGAGTAGGGTGCAGTGACTTCCCACGTGGCGACCATAATCAACTGATCTCCTCTATCAAAGATAAACTGCTGCCGCTTGGCGATGATGTGACGTTTATTCCAGGGCACGGGCCGTTATCCACCCTCGGCTATGAACGGTTGCATAACCCCTTCCTGCAAGACGAAATTCCCGTCTGGTAAAGGCGCATAAAAAAGCCCGCTTTCACAGCGGGCTTCATTGGTTTTAATGCTTACAGCACAGCCACAATCGCTTCGCACAGCGGAGCCATGTTGTCTGGCGTCATCCCGGCTACGTTCACACGACCGGAAGCCACAGCATACACGCCAAACTCTTCACGCAGACGCAGTACCTGTTCTTTAGTCAGACCGCTAAAAGAGAACATGCCGTTTTGTTTGATAATGAAACTGAAGTCGCGGTTTGCGCCTTTTTCCTGCAGCGTATTAACGAACAATTGACGCATACGCTGAATACGCTGACGCATATCAGTCAGCTCTTGTTCCCAGATAGCACGTAACGCATCATTACTCAGGATAGTGGCAACAACCGAAGCTCCGTGCGCGGGTGGGTTAGAATAGTTCGCACGAATCGCCGCTTTCATCTGGCTGAATGCGCGATCCACGGTTTCACTGTCCGCAGCAACCAGCGTACATGCGCCTACACGCTCGTTGTACAGACCAAAGTTTTTAGAGTAGGAACTGGCGACGATCAGTTCTTTATGCAGAGCTGCGAAAACGCGCAGACCTTCAGCATCTTCTTCCAGACCGCGAGCAAAACCCTGGTAAGCAAAGTCAAACAGCGGTAACCAGCCTTTCTCAACGGAAAGCTGCGCCAGCGTTTGCCATTGCTCCAGTGTAGGATCAATGCCGGTTGGGTTATGGCAGCAACCGTGGAACAGCACCACGTCGCCAGCCTGGGCTTCGTTCAGACTGTTAATCAGGGCGTCGAAGTCCAGAGTATGTTTTTCCGCGTCGTAATAAGCGTATTCACGTACTTCCAGACCTGCAGAGTTAAAGACGCTCTTATGGTTCGGCCAGCTAGGGTTGCTCACCCACACACGCTTAACGTCGGTATTTTTTGCCAGGAAATCGGCAGCCACGCGTAACGCACCAGTACCACCAGGGGTCTGAGCTGTGCGGGCGCGTTTGTCGTTGATTAGGGCGCTACCTTTACCAAACAGCAGTTCCTGGGTGCAACGACCAAATTCAGGAATACCGTCAATGCCGAGGTAGTTTTTGGTGGTTTCATTTTCGAGCAGATACTGTTCAGCCTTTTTAACGCTGGTCAGTACCGGGGTTTTGCCCGTCTCATCTTTATAGACACCAATCCCGAGGTTAATTTTGCCGGGACGTTCATCGGCACGAAACAGATCGGCCAGGCCCAGAATCGGGTCGGCAGGAGCGGCGGTAATGTTCTCAAACATGACGAGGTTCCATTATGGTTACAGAAGGGAAGTCCGCTATCAGGGTAACGGGAGATTTACAAAATTCCAACTATTACTGATGAAAACGCCGGCTGTTTTTGCAAGACGTGAGATTGCTCTGGAAGGCATAAAAAAAACAGGACCAAAGTCCTGTTTTTTCGGCATTTAACAAAGAGGTCTGCTATTAGAACTGGTAAACGATACCCACAGCAACTGTGTCGTCAGAACCTACGCCCAGTTTGTTGTCAGAATCGATCTGGTTGATGATGTAGTCAACATAGGTAGACATGTTTTTGTTGAAGTAGTAGGTTGCGCCCACTTCAACATAGTTCACCAGATCAACATCACCGATACCACCTTCTACGTCTTTCGCTTTAGATTTGGTGTAAGCGATGGACGGACGCAGACCGAAGTCAAACTGGTATTGTGCAACTAACAGGATATCTTGCGTTTTGTTAGCAAAGCCGCCGGTGATCGGCGTAGCGTTACGGGTTTCACCGTAGTTTGCTGCCAGGTAGATGTTGTTCGCATCGTACTTCAGGCCAGTAGCCCACTGTTCAGCTTTTTTACCCTGGCCGAGAGGTTGGGCTTCCTGCAAGTTTGTACGGTCAGCAGCACCATAAGCACCAACGATACCAAAGCCTTCGAATTCGTAGCTGATGGAGCCGCCAACACCGTCGCCGTTAGAACGACGTGCGGTGTCGCGTTCGTTTTTACCCAGGTACTGAACAGCGAAGTTCAGGCCGTCAACCAGACCAAAGAAGTTGGAGTTACGGTAAGTTGCAACGCCGCCAACACGACCAACGAAGAAGTCATCGCTGTATGCAGTGTCACCACCAAATTCCGGCAGCATATCGGTGTAACCCAGTGCGTCATAAACAACACCATAGTTACGACCGTAATCGATTGAGCCAGCATCAGCAAATTTCAGACCAGCGAACGCCAGACGGGTTTTGTTGCCATTTTGGGCATCAGAACCCTCAGAGTTGTTACCCTGGAAGTTGTATTCCCACTGACCGTAACCGGTCAGATCAGAATTGATTTGAGTTTCCCCTTTAAAACCAAGACGGGCATAGGTCATATCGCCATTGCCACCGTAACTGTTTTCACCGTTACCCTTGGAAAAATAGTGCAGACCGACAGCTTTACCGTACAGATCTACTTTGTTGCCATCTTTGTTATAGATTTCTGCAGCGTTTGCAGTTCCTGCTACTAACAGAGCAGGGACGATCACTGCCAGAATGTTGCGCTTCATCATTATTTATTACCCTCATGGTTTTTTTATGACACCTGCCACTGCCGTCAATAAGTTTCGTCAATAAATATTTACGGAGCTATTGATGAAAGTTTGGTGTCTTTATGTATCTGCAGGCATCTTTCCATTCAAACTAACGTTTCGCTACCGTGAAAGTGCTACAAAGATAAAGATATAGTTACAAAAAGAAAAAATGTGTAACCAAGCATTAATTTTAAGGAACTTTGTGAACACCGTCATATTTCCACCAGGATTTAATGATATTTATGGCGGATCTTATATATGTATATGATTTACTTATATTAAATCTAACTAAACAGAAATTTTCTTTCTGATGATTTCTCTCTGTGACTTCTCTCTAATACACTTTCAGCCATCCAGAAAGCCAATAATAAGTATAAAAATTGTGCTATCAGATAAGAAATGACTAATCCGCAATAAGGCTATGGGTTATTTTTTGTTCGCAAATGTTGCAAAGAAACATTCCGTAACAGGAAGATTGCTTTGGCAGGGTTGCAATTAGATTGATTGACTTAACAAACAGATAACTTGACAGAAGGGGATAAAAAAGAGCCAGCGGGTGCTGGCTCTCGGAAAAGTTAAATTAGAAACTGGCGTTACGTGGAGTGCGTGGGAACGGAATTACGTCACGCACGTTTTGAACGCCAGTCACGTAGGCGATCAGGCGTTCAAAACCAAGACCAAAACCGGAATGTGGAACAGTACCGTAGCGACGCAGATCGCGATACCACCAGTAATCTTCTTTATTCAGGCCCATCTCCAGCATACGTTCGTCCAGAACGTCCAGACGCTCTTCACGCTGGGAACCACCAATGATCTCACCGATACCCGGAGCCAGAACGTCCATTGCTGCAACGGTTTTACCGTCTTCGTTAAGGCGCATGTAGAACGCTTTAATGTCTTTCGGATAGTTTTTCACGACTACCGGCGCTTTAAAGTGTTCTTCTGCCAGGTAACGTTCATGCTCGGAAGAGAGATCCACACCCCAGTAAACAGGGTTTTCAAATTTCTTACCGCAGTTTTCGAGGATGGTTACCGCGTCGGTATAATCCACCTGCGCGAAGTCTGCCTCAATGAAACGCTCCAGACGTGAAACTGCATCTTTATCCACGCGTTCAGCGAAGAATTTCATATCGTCAGCACGTTCTTCGAGAACCGCTTTAAAGACGTATTTCAGCATGGCTTCTGCCAGGCCGGCGATATCGTTCAGGTTAGCAAACGCGACTTCCGGCTCCAGCATCCAGAATTCCGCCAGGTGACGGCTGGTGTTGGAGTTTTC
Source organism: Escherichia sp. 20412-1 (assembly GCF_003027595.1). Classification (NCBI taxonomy): domain Bacteria; kingdom Pseudomonadati; phylum Pseudomonadota; class Gammaproteobacteria; order Enterobacterales; family Enterobacteriaceae; genus Escherichia; species Escherichia sp. 20412-1. Next base: position 38,003 of record NZ_PYQM01000016.1, read on the forward strand.
TGCACGGAAAGTCGGGCCGAAGGTATAAATTTTAGACAGCGCACAGGCATAAGTCTCGCCGTTTAACTGGCCTGATACGGTCAGGAACGACTCTTTACCGAAGAAATCTTTGTCGAAATCAACTTTGCCCTGATCGTTACGTGGCAGGTTTTCCAGATCCAGTGTTGAAACACGGAACATTTCGCCAGCGCCTTCGGTATCGGACGCGGTGATCAGCGGTGTAGAAACCCAGAAGAAACCTTGTTCGTTAAAGAATCGATGCAGTGCCTGCGCCAGCGTGTGGCGAACGCGCGCAACGGCACCAATCAGGTTGGTACGTGGACGCAGGTGAGCGACTTCACGCAGATACTCAATGCTGTGGCGTTTTGCTGCCATCGGGTAAGTGTCTGGATCTTCAACCCAACCAGCGACTTCAACATTGCTGGCCTGAATTTCAAATTGTTGCCCCTGGCCCGGCGACGCCACGACTTTACCCGTCACAATGACCGAGCAACCGGTGGTCAGACGCAGTACGTCTTCATTGTAATTGGGCAGAGAATTATTGATGACAGCCTGTACAGGATCAAAGCAGGAACCGTCATAAACGGCGAGGAAGGAGATGCCAGCTTTTGAATCTCGGCGGGTACGTACCCATCCGCGCACGGTGACTTCGCTGTCAACGGCTACGCGGCCCTGGAGTACGTCGGCTACAGGCACAACGCTCATAATATTCTCTCTGTTAATAGTCGGAAAAAATAAACACTTGTCCACCCGTGAAATGGGGGGATACCTATGTTACCTGGCATCCGCAATCAGACAAGCAGAATTCGCAGATGCAGCGAAAGATTTCGGAATTAAAGGTAAAAAAGGGAGCCGTTATGGCTCCCTGATGATATTAACTGGCTTTTTTAATGTGCGGAAGGTCGAACGCTTTACGAAGTGCGCGAACAAACGCCTTGTCGTGGCAGATTGTTTTGCCAGGACTGTCAGAAAGTTTCGCCACAGGTTTACCGTTACACTCCACCAGCTTAATCACAATATTCAGTGGCTTGACTTGGGGGATATCGCAGGTCAGGCGTGTACCTATACCAAAACTTAATTGCACACGGGAAGAGAAGTGGCGATAAAGCTCGACCGCTTTGCGTAAATCCAGATTGTCAGAGAAAACCAGCGTTTTGCTCTGAGGGTTGATTCCCAGCTTCTCATAATGCGCGATGGCTTTTTCGCCCCATTCTACCGGGTCGCCAGAGTCATGACGCAGCCCCTGATAGCGGCTGGCAAATTCCACGCCGAAATCACGCAAGAATGCGTCCATAGTAATGCAATCGGTTAACGCAATTCCCAGTTGATCGGGATATTCATTGAGCCATGCGGCAAGTGCGGCACGTTGGCTGTTGGCAAGATCCGGGCTGATTTGTTGATGCGCCTGGAACCATTCGTGAGCCTGAGTTCCCATTGGCGTGAGGGAAAGCCGACGCGCCAGATCGTAGTTACTGGTGCCAACGAACCAGGATTCTTGTTGCAAACGTTGAACGATGGTTTCCTGGACTTCGCGGGAAAAACGTCGGCGGGTGCCGAAATCCATCAGATGGAAGCGCGACATATCGAGATCGGCAGTTAACGCCGAGAAGTCGACTAATTTGCTTTCCAGCGTATCGAGGGCTTGCGCAACGTCGGCCTGCGGTGAGCGGTAGCGATGTACCAGTTCACTGATGACCGCCAGCAAAGGAACTTCCCAGAGGATGACTTCACGCCACGGACCGCTTAAACGAATATCCAGCTTGCCGTTATCGTTGGTGACGGTGACCTGTTCCGGGTTAAAGCGGAACTCGCGCAACCAGTTGAGGTAGTCGGCCTTAAAAAAAGGCAGGGCAGAGAGCCATTGATATTCATCATCCTGCAGGCGCAGACGCTGCATCGCCTGGACCTGTTCACGAATAGCATCGGCATAAATACCCAGCAGATCGTCACCTCGGCAACGAAACTCCGCCGCGACATGCACATCATAATAGTGATGAAACACGGCTTGCTGCATATGCAACTTATAAGCATCTGTATCCAGCAGCGAGTGCAGAACAGGAGAAGCGAATTGTGTCATAGGTGCGCAGTAGCGTCCTCGTACGGGAGCGTTTAGTACAATAAACATCTTCAGGAACTGCTGGAGTATACCTTGTTTCGCAATTTATTGAACCCCGATCACACCATATGCCACGTTTATGGTCGATGGCGTTGCGCTCTGTATGTTATAAAAATGTAGCAATAAAAGCGTTTGTACCTGAAAAGATGAAGATTCTGCGTAGCGAGATTTATACAACAGGAATAGACTGAACACCTGACTCTATAAAAGATGCTAAAGGTTATTTATGACTCAACAGCCACAAGCCAAATACCGTCACGATTATCGTGCGCCGGATTACCAGATTACTGATATTGACTTGACCTTTGACCTGGACGCGCAAAAGACGGTGGTTACCGCGATCAGCCAGGCTGTCCGTCATGGTGCATCAGATGCTCCACTTCGTCTTGACGGCGAAGATCTTAAACTGGTCTCTATTCATATTAATGATGAGCCGTGGTCCGCCTGGAAAGAAGAAGAGGGCGCACTGGTCATCAGTAATTTACCGGAGCGTTTTACGCTCAAGATCGTTAATGAAATTAGCCCTGCGTCCAACACTGCACTGGAAGGGCTTTACCAGTCAGGCGATGCGCTTTGCACCCAGTGTGAAGCCGAAGGTTTCCGCCACATTACGTACTATCTCGATCGCCCGGACGTGCTGGCGCGTTTTACGACTAAAATTATTGCCGATAAAACCAAATACCCGTTCCTGCTTTCTAACGGTAACCGCGTTGCGCAAGGTGAGTTGGAAAACGGACGTCACTGGGTACAGTGGCAGGACCCGTTCCCGAAACCGTGCTATCTGTTTGCGCTGGTGGCAGGCGATTTTGATGTGCTACGCGACACCTTCACCACGCGTTCTGGCCGCGAAGTGGCGCTGGAGTTGTATGTCGATCGCGGCAACCTTGACCGCGCGCCGTGGGCGATGACCTCGCTGAAAAATTCCATGAAGTGGGATGAAGAGCGCTTTGGTCTGGAGTATGACCTTGATATTTATATGATCGTTGCCGTGGACTTCTTCAACATGGGCGCAATGGAGAATAAAGGTCTTAACATCTTTAACTCCAAATATGTACTGGCACGTACCGACACTGCTACCGACAAAGATTACCTCGACATTGAACGCGTTATTGGCCATGAATATTTCCACAACTGGACCGGTAACCGTGTGACTTGCCGCGACTGGTTCCAGCTTAGCCTGAAAGAAGGTTTAACCGTGTTCCGCGATCAGGAGTTCAGCTCTGACCTGGGTTCCCGCGCCGTTAATCGCATCAACAATGTGCGCACCATGCGCGGGTTGCAGTTTGCGGAAGACGCCAGCCCAATGGCTCACCCAATCCGCCCGGACATGGTCATTGAGATGAACAACTTCTATACCCTGACCGTTTACGAGAAGGGCGCAGAAGTGATTCGAATGATCCACACCCTGCTGGGCGAAGAAAATTTCCAGAAAGGGATGCAGCTCTATTTCGAGCGTCATGATGGCAGTGCGGCAACCTGTGACGATTTCGTCCAGGCGATGGAAGATGCGTCAAATGTCGATCTCTCTCATTTCCGCCGTTGGTACAGCCAGTCCGGCACGCCGATTGTGACTGTTAAAGACGACTACGATCCAGAAACTGAGCAGTACACCCTGACCATCAGTCAGCGCACGCCAGCTACGCCAGATCAGGCAGAAAAACTGCCGCTGCATATTCCGTTTGCTATTGAGTTGTATGACAACGAGGGCAAAGTAATCTCGTTGCAGAAGGACGGTCATCCGGTCAATTCAGTGCTGAATGTCACCCAGGCGGAACAGACTTTTGTTTTTGATAACGTCTACTTCCAGCCGGTGCCTGCGCTGCTGTGTGAATTTTCCGCGCCGGTGAAACTGGAATATAAATGGAGCGATCAGCAACTGACCTTCCTGATGCGTCATGCGCGCAATGATTTTTCCCGCTGGGATGCGGCGCAAAGTCTGCTGGCAACGTACATCAAACTGAATGTCGCTCGCCATCAACAAGGGCAGCCGTTATCGCTGCCAGCACATGTTGCAGATGCTTTCCGCGCTGTGCTGCTCGATGAGAAGATCGACCCGGCGCTGGCGGCAGAAATCCTGACACTGCCTTCTGTCAATGAAATGGCGGAACTATTCGATATCATCGATCCGATTGCCATTGCCGAAGTTCGCGAAGCACTCACCCGTACACTGGCGACTGAACTGGCGGATGAATTGTTGGCTATCTATAACGCCAATCACCAGAGTGAGTATCGTGTTGAACATGAAGACATTGCGAAACGTACTCTGCGTAATGCCTGCCTGCGCTTCCTCGCCTTTGGTGAAACGCATCTGGCTGACGTGTTAGTGAGTAAGCAGTTCCATAAAGCGAACAATATGACCGATTCGCTGGCGGCACTTTCGGCGGCGGTTGCTGCGCAGTTACCGTGCCGTGACGCGTTGATGCAGGAGTACGACGACAGGTGGCATCAGGACGGTCTGGTGATGGATAAATGGTTTATCCTGCAAGCCACCAGTCCAGCGGCGAATGTGCTGGAGACGGTGCGTGGTCTGTTACAGCATCGCTCATTCACCATGAGCAACCCGAACCGTATTCGTTCGTTGATTGGTGCGTTTGCAGGCAGCAACCTGGCAGCGTTCCATGCTGAAGATGGCAGTGGTTACCAGTTCCTGGTGGAAATGCTCACCGATCTGAACCGCCGTAATCCGCAGGTGGCTTCACGTTTGATTGAGCCGCTGATTCGCCTGAAACGTTACGATGTCAAACGTCAGGAGAAAATGCGTGCGGCGCTGGAACAATTGAAAGGGTTGGATAATCTCTCTGGCGATCTTTACGAGAAGATCACCAAAGCACTGGCTTAATACAAAAGTGCCTGATGCGACGCTGGCGCGTCTTATCAGGCCTACAAACCCGTTGGAATTGTTGGTTTTGTAGGCTGATAAGGCGTTCACGCCGCATCTGGCATGTTAACCATGACGCCGAACTGGTTGTTCAGAATGCCCTCGCTGCATCACCCGCTGTAACACTTCCGCTTCCAGTTCCGCTAACCGTACCGACCCTAATCGGCGCGGGCGAGGAATATCCACCGCCAAATCCAGGCCAATCTTTCCCTCTTCAATCAACAGCACCCGGTCAGCCATCGCTACCGCTTCGCTCACATCATGCGTCACCAGCAAGACGGTAAAGCCGTGCTCCTGCCAAAGTGACACAATTAAATCCTGCATCTCCAGTCGCGTTAAGGCGTCCAGTGCGCCCAGCGGTTCATCGAGCAACAATAAACCCGGACGATGAATCAACGCTCTTGCCAGCGCCACACGCTGTTTCTGCCCGCCAGAAAGTGCGGCAGGCCATTCCCCGGCACGATTTTCCAGCCCTACCGCAGCCAGTGCCTGATGCGCCGCATCGCGCCATTGGCCTTTAAGACCTAACCCAACGTTATCAATCACCGATTTCCATGGCAGCAGACGCGCATCCTGAAACATCATCCGCGTATCATCCTGAATCTCGGCCAGCGGTGTTATACCCGCCAGTACATCACCTGCGGTTGGTGTTTCCAGCCCCGCCAGCAGACGCAGCAGAGTACTTTTACCGCCGCCGCTACGACCAACAACAGCCACAAACTGACCTGCCGGAATATGCAAATCCAGTTGATTCAGCACGATATTTTCTGCGTAATGTTTGCTCACCGCATTAAGTAGCAGTGGTGTACCCTGGTTCAGACGGGCAGTATTCATGCCGTGGCCTCCTTCAGATGATAAGCCGGGTTCCAGCGCAACCAGAGACGCTCTAGCAATTGGGCGCTAATGTCAGCAAGTTTGCCGAGCAGGGCGTAGAGAATAATGGCGACGACGACGACATCCGTTTGCAGAAACTCCCGCGCATTCATCGCCAGATAACCAATGCCAGAATTGGCAGAGATGGTTTCGGCAACAATCAGCGTCAGCCACATCAGGCCCAACGCAAAACGCACGCCGACCATAATTGAGGGCAGGGCACCAGGCAGGATCACATGCACAAACAGCGGCAAGCCGGATAAGCCATAGCTACGCGCCATCTCCACCAGCCTGCGATCGATATTACGGATGCCGTGCCAGGTATTGATATAAATGGGGAACAGCGTGCCGAGCGCTACCAGGAAAATTTTTGCAGACTCATCAATGCCAAACCACAAAATCACCAGCGGGATCAGCGCCAGATGCGGCACGTTGCGCAACATTTGAATTGAGCTGTCCAGCAACCGTTCTCCCCAGCGCGACAGGCCGCTAACCAATCCCAGAATCAACCCCAGCGATCCGCCAATCGAAAAACCAATCAGCGCCCGCCAGGAGCTGATCGCCAGATGCTGCCAAAGCTCACCGCTGGCCGAGAGCGTCCAGAACGCGGCCACCACTCCTTCCGGAGAGGGCAAAATACGCGTCGACAGCCAGCCAACCGAGGAGGCCAGTTGCCACACCGCCACGATGCCCACCGGTAAAAACCAGGGGGCAACGCGCAATAACCACTTCTTCACTGGCGTTGCCATCATTTTCTTCCTTAGCTTTGCGCGACATTACGTGGGATGAACTCATTCGCTACCGCTTCGCCTTGCAGGTTCAATGGCTGTGGTTGGGGAATCTGTGGAATGGCAACATCCAGATGTGGGAACAGTAATTCGCCAACCCGATACGCTTCTTCCAGATGTGGATATCCTGAGAGGACAAAACTGTCGATGCCAAGCGCGGCGTATTCGTTGATTCGTGCGGCGACTGTCGGACCATCGCCTACCAGCGCCGTCCCCGCACCGCCGCGTACCAGACCAACGCCTGCCCATAAATTGGGGCTGATCTCCAGGTTGTCGCGCTTGCCGTTATGTAACGCAGCCATTCGCTGTTGCCCCACGGAATCCGTGCGGGCAAATGCAGCCTGTGCTCTGGCGATGGTGTCATCATCAAGATGGGAGATTAACCGTTCTGCGGCCTGCCACGCTTCGTCGTTGGTTTCGCGGACAATCACATGGAGGCGAATACCGAAACGAATTTTGCGACCATGTGCGGCCGCTTTTGCCCGCACTTGCTCGATCTTCTCTTTTACCAGTGCTGGCGGCTCGCCCCAGGTGAGATAAAGATCAACTTGTTCTGCGGCCAGATCCTGGGCGACGTCTGACGATCCGCCAAAGTAAAGCGGAGGATACGGTTGTTGAATCGGTGCAAAGAGTAGTTTTGCCCCGCGCACATGAATATGCTTACCGTTGAAATCGACAGTTTCTCCCTGCAATAAACGTCGCCAGACCTGAGTAAATTCCGCCGAGGCTGCGTAACGCTCGCTGTGGTCGAGGAACACGCCGTCTCCCGCCAGTTCTTGTGGATCGCTGCCTGTTACCAGGTTAAACAACGCACGGCCATTCGACAGACGGTCGAGCGTGGCGGCCTGGCGGGCGGCAACGGTAGGTGACGTTACACCAGGGCGCAGGGCGACAAGAAACTTCAGCCTTTGCGTAACCGGGATCATCGACGCCGCCACCAGCCACGCATCTTCGCAGGAACGGCCCGTAGGGATCAGCACGCCGGTATAGCCAAGACGATCCGCCGCTTGCGCGATCTGTTGCAGATAACCGTGATCAACCGGACGAGACTCTGTTTCCGTTCCCAGATAATGACCGTCACCGTGCGTAGGTAAAAACCAGAATATATTCAGACTCATAATTGTTTTCCTTCCAGTTGAGTGGGGTGCCAGATGCGCTGGCGAATATCGACTTTTTTCGGCAGCAGATGATTTTCATAAAACAGGTCGGCAGTATGTTGCTGTAAAGCGGCAACCTCGGCACTCACTGGTTTGATGGTGGTGGGAGGACGGTGGCCAAGATAAGAGGCTATTACCGGTGCCGGTAAGCCCATCGTTTTTGCCAGCAAGGTGATACTTTGCTCGCGCTGGCTGTGGGTTAACGCATCGGCCTGGCTAAAGGTCTCCAGTACGCCCTGAATAAAGGCACCGTTTTTTTCTGCATAGGGGCGGGCCGCCAGATAAAACGACCCGGTCTGATTCAGACCAGTACCATCTTTTAATACCCGCACACCACCCTGTAATAATGCAGCAGAGTAGTAAGGATCCCAGATGGCCCAGGCATCTACGTTACCTTGCTGGAAGGCCGCGCGGGCATCAGCAGGTGTCAGGTAAGTGGGCTGGATATCGGTGAATTTAAGCCCGGTCTGTTGCAGTGCGCGTAGTAACAGGTTGTGCGAACTGGAACCTTTCTGAAATGCGACTTTGTGGCCCTTCAGTTCAGCCACGGTTTTTATGGGACTGTTTTCTGGCACCAGAATGACTTCGGCTTTTGGTTTTGGCGGCTCGACACCGACGTATACCAAATCCGCACCAGCAACTTGGGCAAAGATAGGTGGAATGTCGCCCGTGCTGCCAAGATCAATACTGCCGATGTTGAGTGCTTCCAGCATCTGCGGACCCGCAGGAAATTCCACCCATGAAATTTTTGTTTGCGGATAGCGTTTTTCCAGGAGTTGATGGCTTTTTGCCAGCACCATGCTGATGCTGCCTTTCTGATAACCTATCCGTAACGCTTCAGGCGAAGACTCCGCAGCAACCGCGAGCGTAGTGACGCTAAGTAATCCCGCCAGCGCCAGTTTAAATATGTTACGCATGGGCGTTTCCTCGTAGAGAGAAAAGATCAGGAACCTGGACATCACGACGGTGCAACGCCTGCCAGAAGGCTTCGAGTGCGACATCAAGACGGGATTGCAGATTCGGCGTGAATTGCGGTTTATGCTGGAAATCAATCACCTGCGAGTCATCGGCAAACACACCGTGCAGGATCTCCTGCGCTTTTAAAGCGCTTAGTACCGGTTTGAGTGCGTAATCGACCGCCAATAGATGAGCCACTGTGCCGCCTGTTGCCAGTGGTAAAACCACTTTGCCTTGCAGTGCGCGTTCAGGTAGCAGGTCGAGAAGGGTTTTTAACGCCCCGGAATAAGCCGCTTTGTAGACGGGGGTCGCGACAATCAGCCCGTCAGCCTCTTGCAGTTGTGCAGTGAAAGTTTTCAGAGCCGGGCTGTCGAAACGTGCATAGAGCAAATCTTCCGGGGCGAAGTTTTGCAGATTCCAGTGATAAACCTCCACATCCAGGCTATTCAGCTTTTCTCGCGCATATTCCAGTAAGGAACTGGAGCGAGAAGGAAAGCGAGGACTTCCAGCCAGGGTAATGACACGCATACTCTCTCCTTATAACTAATTGTTCTTATTTCGTTAACATTGATAACAATTGGGTCAGTCTGACAGAGGGAGCTGGTGAGTCGAAATGATTTATCTGGTGAAGGAAAGCCAAAAAAAGCATAAAAAAGGCGCAATAAGAAAACGTTTGCTATTTATTGCCGCAGGTCAATTCCCTTTTTGGCTGAACTCGCACATAATACGCCCCCGGTTTGCACACCGGGAATCCAGGAGAGTTCATGTACTACCCCTTCGTTCGTAAAGCCCTTTTCCAGCTCGATCCTGAGCGCGCTCATGAATTTACTTTTCAGCAATTACGCCGCATTACCGGAACGCCGTTTGAAGCACTTGTTCGGCAGAACGTTCCAGCGAAACCGGTTAACTGCATGGGACTGACCTTTAAAAACCAGCTTGGTCTGGCTGCCGGTCTTGATAAAGACGGGGAGTGTATTGACGCTTTAGGTGCAATGGGATTTGGATCGATCGAGATCGGTACTGTCACCCCGCGTCCACAGCCAGGAAACGATAAGCCTCGTCTCTTTCGCCTGGTGGATGCGGAAGGTTTGATCAACCGTATGGGCTTTAATAACCTCGGCGTTGATAATCTCGTTGAGAACGTTAAAAAAGCCCATTATGACGGTGTTCTGGGAATTAACATCGGCAAAAATAAAGATACGCCGGTAGAGCAGGGTAAAGATGACTATCTGATTTGTATGGAAAAAATCTACGCCTATGCGGGATATATTGCCATCAATATTTCATCGCCAAACACCCCAGGATTACGCACTTTACAATATGGCGAAGCACTGGATGATTTATTAACTGCAATTAAAAATAAGCAAAATGATTTACAGGCGATCCACCATAAATATGTGCCAATTGCAGTGAAGATCGCGCCGGATCTTTCTGAAGAGGAGTTGATCCAGGTGGCCGATAGTTTGGTTCGCCATAATATTGATGGTGTTATTGCGACTAATACCACCCTCGATCGTTCTTTAGTTCAGGGAATGAAAAATTGCGAGCAAACCGGTGGTTTAAGTGGTCGCCCGTTACAATTAAAGAGTACAGAAATTATTCGCCGCTTGTCGCAGGAATTAAACGGCCGTTTACCAATCATTGGTGTTGGTGGTATTGACTCGGTCATCGCCGCCCGTGAGAAGATTGCTGCGGGTGCATCACTGGTGCAAATTTATTCTGGTTTTATTTTTAAAGGCCCGCCGCTGATTAAAGAAATCATTACCCATATCTAATTATTTCTTTCATTTTTTCTTTATAAGATAATCAGGGCTTTATTTTCAGCCCTGGTTGTTTTATATTCATTCCTGTTACTTATTTAGATATTTTGTACTTTTCTTGTTGAGGTTATTAAGCAAAGCGACAATGGAATGTGTTGCGGTAGATTTATAGGGTAGAGGAGAGGCATATGCGAATTAAACCAGATGATAACTGGCGTTGGTATTACGATGAAGAGCATGATCGAATGATGCTTGATTTAGCCAATGGTATGCTATTTCGCTCACGTTTTGCTCGTAAAATGCTGACACCGGATGCTTTTTCTCCTGCGGGATTTTGCGTTGATGACGCCGCGCTCTATTTCACGTTTGAAGAAAAATGCCGCGACCTTAACTTATCAAAAGAACAAAAAGCCGAACTGGTGCTTAATGCGCTGGTGGCGATTCGTTACCTCAAACCGCAAATGCCGAAAAGCTGGCATTTTGTTTCTCATGGCGAAATGTGGGCACCAGTATCGGGTGATGCAGCCTGTGTCTGGTTAAGCGACACCAATGAGCAAGTCAATTTACTGGTTATTGAATCTGGCGAAAATGCTGCACTGTGCCTGCTGGCACAGCCTTGCGTCGTCATCGCCGGGCGCGCCATGCAACTGGGTGACGCTATCAAAATTATGAATGACAGGCTGAGACCGCACGTGAGTTATGACAGCGTCAGCCTTGAACAAGCCGTTTAACCTTTCAGTTTCAATGCACTCTTCGGCACACAACTACAGCAAAGAATTGTTCCGTCGTCGCTCATAGCTGATTTTTTCAGCGGGGTGACTTCGCCTTCCAGAAGCTGGATACGACAACTTCCGCAGATGCCAGCACGGCAAGAATAGGGAATACGAATCCCTTGATTTTCTAATTGTTCCAGTAATACCTGTTGGTTATTACCGCGAAATGCCTGCCCTTGCCAGTCGATATCTACATTTGCGTCCGCTTGTTGTGTCGCTGGGAAAGTGTCGTCCGCTGCGGCTGCGCCGTAGGCTTTTGCCGGTGCCGTTGCCAGAATTTCCACTTCATCGCCAACACGAATAACACCGCTGTTGCGGGCAATCAGGTTCTGACCGAAATCGACATCGCCGTTATCCTGGGCAGTACGGAAAGATTGCAACGTTTTTAATGGTTCGCCAGCCGGATGCTTTCGCCCTTTTTCCGGGCTAACGGTGGTGAAAATACAACGGCTACATGGCTTCACCACATCGAACACCACATCGCCAATACGAATCACTTTCCAGGTGTCTTCTTCCCACGCAGGCACGCCAGAAACAACCAGATTGGGGCGGAATTGTTCCATTCTGACGCTTGCCGGACAGCGTTGCTGTACATCACGTAATGAGGATTCATTTGCGAGTAGATACGGATAGCCATCAGCGAATGACAGGGGTACAGTGTTGTGGCGTTTTACGCGCCGCGTCATCTGCGGCCCCACCCAGCGCAACTGCACTTCGCGGGAGAAAAATCCACTTAACCATGTGTTGATCGAGGCTGGAGCAATACGTGCAGTAAAATGGTTGCCCCACACTTCCGTTGGTGCGTCCTGTACGGCGAAATCGGCAAAGCGTACCCACGCGCTGCTGCCATCGGGCGCAGTGAGATGCAGACCGTCATGAACGGGAGAGGGGGTAAAGCGCACCATCTGTGGAAACTGACGGGCGGTAATAAATGTGCCGTCGGGTTCTGTCAGCATAAAAATTCGATCGAAGGCCAGCCCGCTGATATCTGCAAGAGCGTGTGTCAGACCAATGCCGCGCATGGATTTAACAGGATGAATAAAAAGCCGGGTTAATGTCGCCACGGAGCGGTCCTCAAATGAAAATAAGCCCTCAACTTTATGACATGACGCACTTATTAGCTATAATGCGCAACAATTTTCTTAGAGCCTATACCAATAGGCTATTTTATTTGTCAGTTCGGCCCTGGGCTGCGCCCGAAATCATTAGGTACTACGTGTACGCACCGGTTTCTCCGCGCTGCCCATCTCCTGACTGACTGCAACAATTACGCCTACTGCGGTAGGCTCTTAGAGTAAAAGTGACGATATGAATTCTCTGTTTGCCAGTACGGCCCGTGGGCTGGAAGAGCTGTTAAAAACTGAACTGGAAAACCTGGGGGCCGTTGAATGCCAGGTGGTTCAGGGTGGGGTCCATTTCAAGGGCGACACGCGGCTTGTTTACCAGAGCCTGATGTGGAGCCGCCTGGCCTCGCGTATTATGTTGCCGCTGAGCGAGTGCAAGGTTTACAGCGATTTAGACCTCTATCTCGGTGTTCAGGCGATCAACTGGACAGAGATGTTTAATCCAGGCGCGACCTTCGCTGTTCACTTCAGCGGCTTGAATGACACCATCCGTAACAACCAGTATGGCGCGATGAAAGTGAAAGATGCCATCGTTGATGCTTTCACGCGTAAGAATCTGCCGCGTCCGAATGTTGATCGCGATACGCCGGATATCCGCGTTAACGTCTGGCTGAATAAAGAAACCGCCAGCATTGCTCTCGACTTAAGCGGTGACGGTTTACATCTGCGTGGCTATCGCGATCGTGCGGGTATTGCGCCAATCAAAGAAACCCTGGCGGCGGCTATTGTAATGCGTTCCGGCTGGCAGCCGGGAACACCACTGCTCGATCCGATGTGTGGTTCCGGTACGTTGCTGATTGAAGCGGCGATGCTGGCGACCGATCGCGCACCGGGCTTGCACCGTGGGCGTTGGGGATTTAGCGGCTGGGCGCAGCACGACGAAGCCATCTGGCAGGAAGTAAAAGCTGAAGCACAGACCCGTGCCCGTAAAGGTCTGGCGGAATACAGCTCTCATTTTTACGGTTCCGACAGCGATGCGCGGGTGATTCAACGCGCACGCACTAACGCCCGCCTCGCCGGTATTGGCGAACTGATTACTTTTGAAGTGAAGGATGTCGCGCAACTGACCAATCCGCTGCCAAAAGGGCCGTACGGTACAGTACTGAGCAACCCGCCATATGGTGAACGTCTGGACAGCGAACCGGCGCTGATTGCGCTACATAGCCTGCTGGGTCGAACCATGAAAAACCAGTTTGGTGGCTGGAATCTCTCTTTATTCAGCGCTTCGCCGGATCTGTTAAGTTGCCTGCAACTGCGCGCAGACAAACAGTACAAAGCGAAAAACGGACCGCTGGACTGCGTGCAGAAAAATTACCACGTTGCCGAAAGTACTCCGGACAGCAAACCAGCGATGGTGGCGGAAGATTACGCTAACCGTCTGCGTAAGAACCTGAAAAAGTTCGAGAAGTGGGCACGCCAGGAAGGGATTGAATGTTATCGCCTGTATGACGCCGATTTGCCGGAATACAACGTTGCCGTTGACCGCTATGCTGACTGGGTGGTGGTGCAGGAGTATGCGCCGCCGAAAACGATTGATGCGCACAAAGCGCGTCAGCGCCTGTTCGATATTATCGCCGCGACCATTTCGGTATTGGGGATTGCGCCAAACAAACTGGTGCTGAAAACCCGTGAACGGCAGAAGGGTAAAAATCAGTATCAGAAACTGGGCGAAAAAGGCGAGTTTCTTGAAGTCACTGAATACAACGCTCACTTATGGGTGAATCTGACGGATTACCTCGATACTGGTCTGTTCCTCGATCACCGCATCGCACGCCGTATGCTCGGTCAAATGAGCAAAGGCAAAGATTTCCTCAACCTCTTCTCCTATACCGGTAGCGCCACCGTGCATGCGGGATTAGGCGGCGCACGCAGCACCACTACGGTGGATATGTCGCGTACGTATCTGGAGTGGGCAGAACGCAACCTGCGTCTGAATGGCTTAACTGGCCGTGCGCATCGACTGATTCAGGCCGATTGCCTGGCGTGGCTGCGTGAGGCTAATGAGCAGTTCGATCTAATCTTTATCGATCCGCCAACCTTCTCTAACTCAAAACGAATGGAAGATGCGTTTGATGTTCAGCGCGATCATCTGGCGCTGATGAAAGATCTGAAGCGTCTGCTGCGCGCAGGGGGGACGATTATGTTCTCAAACAACAAACGCGGTTTTCGTATGGATCTCGACGGACTGGCAAAACTGGGGCTGAAAGCACAAGAAATTACGCAAAAAACACTTTCCCAGGATTTTGCCCGTAACCGCCAGATCCACAACTGCTGGCTGATTACCGCAGCCTGAAAGGAATAGTAATGTCATTAATCAGTATGCATGGCGCATGGCTGTCGTTCAGCGACGCGCCACTTCTCGATAATGCAGAGCTGCATATCGAAGATAACGAACGTGTTTGTCTGGTGGGCCGTAATGGCGCGGGCAAATCGACGTTAATGAAGATCCTCAACCGTGAACAGGGGCTGGATGACGGTCGCATTATTTACGAGCAAGATTTAATCGTTGCTCGTCTGCAACAAGATCCGCCGCGTAACGTTGAGGGAAGCGTTTATGATTTCGTCGCTGAAGGTATTGAAGAACAAGCGGAATACCTGAAACGCTACCACGATATTTCACGCCTGGTGATGAATGACCCGAGCGAGAAAAATCTTAACGAACTGGCGAAAGTTCAGGAACAGCTTGATCACCATAACCTGTGGCAACTGGAAAACCGCATCAACGAAGTACTGGCACAATTGGGATTAGATCCCAATGCTGCGCTGTCGTCGCTTTCTGGCGGTTGGTTGCGTAAAGCGGCATTAGGACGTGCGCTGGTTAGCAATCCGCGCGTGTTACTGCTCGACGAACCGACCAACCATCTGGATATCGAAACTATCGACTGGTTGGAAGGTTTCCTCAAAACATTCAACGGGACGATAATTTTTATCTCCCACGATCGTTCATTTATTCGCAATATGGCGACGCGTATTGTCGACCTCGATCGCGGTAAGCTGGTGACCTATCCTGGGAATTACGACCAGTATTTACTGGAAAAAGAAGAAGCTCTGCGCGTTGAAGAACTACAAAATGCTGAGTTTGATCGCAAACTGGCACAGGAAGAGGTGTGGATCCGTCAGGGGATCAAAGCGCGTCGTACCCGTAATGAAGGTCGTGTACGTGCCCTGAAAGCGATGCGTCGTGAACGTAGCCAGCGCCGCGAGGTAATGGGCACAGCGAAGATGCAGGTCGAAGAGGCCAGCCGCTCCGGTAAAATCGTCTTTGAAATAGAAGATGTTTGCTATCAGGTTGAGGGCAAACAACTGGTGAAAGATTTTTCCGCTCAGGTGCAACGTGGCGACAAAATTGCGTTGATTGGCCCGAATGGTTGCGGAAAAACCACGTTGTTAAAACTGATGCTGGGGCAACTTCAGCCAGACAGCGGGCGCATCCATGTCGGGACGAAACTGGAGGTGGCTTATTTCGATCAGCATCGTGCGGAACTCGATCCCGATAAAACGGTGATGGATAACCTGGCAGAAGGTAAGCAAGAGGTGATGGTTAACGGTAAACCACGCCACGTACTGGGCTATTTGCAGGACTTCCTGTTCCATCCGAAACGGGCGATGACGCCGGTACGTGCACTTTCTGGTGGGGAGCGTAACCGTCTGCTGCTGGCGCGTCTGTTCCTCAAACCAAGTAACTTACTGATCCTTGATGAACCGACCAACGACCTTGACGTCGAAACGCTGGAACTGCTTGAAGAACTCATCGACAGCTACCAGGGCACGGTGTTGCTGGTGAGCCACGATCGTCAGTTTGTCGATAACACCGTAACAGAATGCTGGATCTTTGAAGGTGAAGGTAAAATCGGTCGTTATGTTGGCGGTTATCACGACGCTCGCGGTCAGCAAGAACAGTATGTGGCGCTTAAGCAACCAGCGGTGAAGAAAACCGAAGAAGTGCCTGTGCCAAAAGCAGAAACTGTAAAACGCAGCACGAGCAAACTAAGCTATAAACTGCAGCGCGAACTGGAACAGCTCCCGCAATTACTTGAAGAGCTGGAAGCAAAGCTGGAAGCCTTACAGGCACAGGTGGCAGATGCCTCCTTCTTCAGTCAGTCTCATGAACATACGCAAAAAGTGCTTGCCAATCTGGCTGCTGCTGAGCAGGAGCTGGAACAAGCTTTTGAGCGTTGGGAGTATCTTGAAGCGCTGAAAAATGGTGGCTGATCGCAAAACAGTTGTTTGATATAGAGGCTGATGACAAAGATAAATTGCCTGATGCGCTACGCTTATCAGGCATGAGGGAAACCTCAATTTATTGGATTTGTACAATTTATCATGCCGGAAAAGGCGCTCGCGCCGCATCCGGCATGATAAACGAATACTTTGTCAGCAATCTGTAAAATAGCGCATCATTAAGGAGTACCAATGTGCGAACATCATCATGCCGCGAAGCATATTTTGTGCCCGCAGTGTGACATGCTGGTGGCGTTACCCCACCTTGAGCATGGTCAGAAAGCGGCATGTCCCCGGTGTGGCACGACGTTAACTGTTGCGTGGGATGCCCCACGTCAGCGCCCCACAGCATACGCGTTGGCTGCACTGTTTATGCTGTTGCTGTCCAACCTGTTTCCTTTTGTGAAAATGAACGTCGCCGGGGTAACCAGCGAAATTACGTTGCTGGAAATTCCTGGCGTGTTGTTTTCCGAAAACTATGCCAGCCTTGGCACTTTCTTTCTGTTGTTTGTGCAACTGGTTCCTGCGTTTTGCCTGATAACTATTTTGTTATTGGTCAACCGCGCGGAATTGCCAGTTCGCCTGAAAGAGCACTTAGGACGGGTGCTTTTTCAACTTAAAACCTGGGGAATGGCGGAGATTTTCCTCGCTGGTGTACTGGTGAGTTTCGTTAAACTGATGGCTTATGGCAGCATTGGCGTAGGCAGCAGTTTTATTCCCTGGTGTTTGTTCTGCGTGCTTCAGTTGCGTGCCTTTCAGTGTGTCGATCGCCGTTGGTTATGGGATGATATTGCTCCTATGCCTGCGCTGAATCAGCCGCTGAAACCGGGGGTGACAGGTATTAACCAGGGGCTGCGCTCCTGTTCTTGTTGCACAGCAATCCTTCCTGCCGATGAACCGGTGTGCCCACGCTGTAGCACCAAAGGGTATGTTCGACGTAAAAACAGTCTGCAATGGACGCTGGCGTTGCTCGTTACGTCGATCATGCTGTATCTCCCTGCCAATATCTTGCCCATCATGGTGACCGATTTTTTAGGTTCAAAGATGCCGTCGACTATTCTCGCCGGGGTGATCTTGCTGTGGAGCGAAGGTTCTTATCCGGTCGCTGCGGTTATCTTTTTGGCCAGTATCATGGTTCCGACCTTAAAAATGATCGCCATTGGCTGGTTGTGCTGGGATGCCAAAGGACACGGCAAGCGTGACAGCGAAAGAATGCATTTGATTTACGAAGTTGTTGAGTTTGTAGGCCGCTGGTCAATGATTGACGTTTTCGTGATTGCGGTGCTCTCGGCGCTGGTGCGTATGGGAGGTTTAATGAGTATTTATCCGGCAATGGGTGCATTAATGTTTGCTTTAGTCGTCATTATGACAATGTTTTCTGCGATGACGTTTGACCCGCGTTTGTCGTGGGATCGTCAACCTGAACCAGAGCATGAGGAGTCCTGACAGTATGGAATCTAATAATGGGGAAGCCAAAATCCAGAAAGTGAAGAACTGGTCTCCCGTGTGGATATTTCCTATCGTCACGGCGCTTATAGGAGCGTGGGTTCTTTTTTATCATTACAGCCATCAGGGGCCGGAAGTGACCCTGATCACCGCGAATGCGGAAGGGATAGAAGGTGGCAAGACCACTATTAAAAGCCGTAGTGTTGATGTCGGCGTGGTTGAAAGCGCCACACTGGCTGATGATTTGACGCACGTTGAAATCAAAGCGCGTTTGAACGCAGGTATGGAAAAACTGCTGCATAAAGATACCGTTTTTTGGGTAGTAAAACCGCAGATTGGTCGCGAGGGCATTAGCGGCCTGGGGACTCTGCTGTCAGGGGTTTATATTGAGCTGCAGCCTGGGGCTAAAGGGGGCAAGCAGACGAGATACGATTTGCTTGATTCACCACCGCTGGCTCCGCCGGATGCGAAAGGGATCCGGGTGATACTCGACAGTAAAAAAGCCGGGCAACTTTCTCCGGGGGATCCGGTGTTATTCCGCGGCTTTCGGGTTGGCTCGGTGGAAACCAGCACGTTTGATACCCAAAAACGTAATATTAGTTACCAGCTCTTTGTTAACGCGCCTTACGACCGACTGGTGACCAGCAATGTTCGTTTCTGGAAGGACAGTGGCATTGCGGTTGATCTCACGTCGGCGGGAATGCGCGTGGAGATGGGGTCGTTGACAACGCTACTCAGCGGCGGCGTCAGCTTTGACGTGCCTGAAGGGCTGGATTTAGGGCAGCCTGTTGCACCGAAAACAGCATTCGTTTTGTATGACGATCAGAAGAGCATTCAGGATTCGCTGTACACCGATCACATTGATTATCTGATGTTCTTTAAAGATTCGGTACGCGGCCTGCAGCCTGGCGCACCAGTGGAATTCCGTGGTATTCGCCTGGGTACAGTAAGTAAGGTGCCTTTCTTTGCGCCGAATATGCGTCAGACATTTAATGATGATTACCGTATTCCGGTACTCATTCGCATTGAACCGGAACGACTGAAAATGCAGCTTGGCGAAAATGCGGATGTCGTTAAGCATCTTGGAGAGTTGTTGAAGCGTGGTTTACGTGGATCGCTGAAAACCGGAAATCTGGTTACTGGCGCACTCTATGTTGATCTCGATTTCTACCCGAATACGCCAGCGATAACCGGGATCCGAGAGTTTAATGGTTATCAGATTATCCCGACCGTTAGCGGCGGCCTGGCGCAAATCCAGCAGCGTCTGATGGAGGCGTTGGATAAGATCAACAAACTTCCGTTGAATCCGATGATTGAGCAGGCGACCAGCACGCTGTCGGAAAGCCAGCGCACGATGAAAAACCTGCAAACTACGCTGGATAGTATGAACAAGATTCTGGCCAGCCAGTCGATGCAGCAGTTGCCGACGGATATGCAGTCAACGTTGCGTGAGCTGAATCGCAGTATGCAGGGCTTCCAGCCTGGCTCCGCAGCTTACAACAAGATGGTGGCGGATATGCAGCGTCTTGATCAGGTCTTGCGTGAATTGCAACCAGTGCTGAAAACGCTCAATGAGAAGAGCAACGCGCTGGTATTTGAAGCGAAGGACAAAAAAGATCCAGAGCCGAAGAGGGCGAAACAATGAAAAAGTGGCTAGTGACGATCGCGGCACTGTGGCTGGCCGGATGCAGCTCCGGCGAAATCAATAAAAACTATTACCAGTTACCTGTTATGCAGAGCGGTACGCAAAGTACCGCCAGCCAGGGTAATCGCCTGTTATGGGTAGAGCAGGTCGCAGTTCCTGACTATCTGGCGGGGAATGGCGTGGTTTATCAAACCAGCGATGTGAAGTATGTGATTGCCAACAACAACCTGTGGGCCAGCCCACTAGATCAACAGTTGCGCAACACCCTGGTCGCCAACCTGAGTACGCAACTGCCTGGTTGGGTGGTTGCCTCCCAGCCTTTGGGAAGCGCCCAGGACACGCTCAACGTAACCGTAACTGAGTTTAACGGCCGCTATGATGGCAAGGTTATTGTCAGTGGCGAGTGGCTATTGAATCACCAGGGACAACTGATCAAACGGCCGTTCCGTCTGGAAGGGGTACAAAATCAGGATGGTTACGATGAAATGGTCAAAGTGCTGGCTAATGTCTGGAGTCAGGAAGCCGCTGCTATTGCGCAAGAGATAAAGCGTCTACCTTAATTATAAATATTTGTAAATATAACCGTCTCCGGCATGTTGCCAGAGGCGGTTTTTTTGTGCAATTCGCAGTAAAAAACTTGTTCCTCTTCACATTTTTTGTACAACCAACATGTCCGTGTGGCTCACAAATATGACAGTGGCGTGAATTTTGCGCATTGACGGCAGTTATGATTCGCGGTATTGCTTAACTGTGATTGCACATTTAGTAATCACTGTTTTCTTTTCCACCAGAAACCAGTATGAGGGAAACGAGGCATGAAGAGACAAAAACGAGATCGCCTGGAACGGGCACATCAACGTGGTTATCAGGCCGGCATCGCCGGACGCTCAAAAGAAATGTGTCCCTATCAGACGCTGAATCAAAGGTCAGAATGGCTGGGAGGCTGGCGAGAAGCCATGGCGGACAGGGTAGTTATGGCCTGATTCTGTCTCTTTAAAAAGAAACCTCCGCAATGCGGAGGTTTCGCCTTTTAATATGCAGCCTGATTTAAATCAGAATGCAGAAGTATCCTGGAACAGACCAACTTTCAGATCGCTGGCGGTGTAGATCAGACGACCATCAACCAGTACTTCTCCGTCTGCCAGACCCATGATCAAGCGACGGTTAACAATGCGTTTAAAGTGAATACGATAGGTCACTTTTTTTGCCGTAGGTAGAACCTGACCAGTGAATTTCACTTCGCCTACGCCCAGTGCGCGGCCTTTACCTTCGCCGCCCAGCCAGCCCAGGTAGAACCCTACCAACTGCCACATGGCATCCAGGCCCAGACATCCCGGCATTACCGGATCACCGATGAAGTGACAACCGAAGAACCACAGATCCGGGTTAATATCCAGTTCTGCTTCAACATACCCTTTGTCGAAGTTGCCACCGGTTTCGGTCATTTTGACCACCCGATCCATCATTAGCATGTTCGGCGCTGGCAATTGCGGGCCTTTTGCGCCAAACAGTTCACCGCGACCAGAGGCAAGAAGGTCTTCTTTTGTATAGGATTCGCGTTTATCTACCATGTTCTCTGTAAGCCTTATTTTATTGAAGCACGCAGGATAGCTAACACGTGTACGCTGAACAAGTCCGATCAGTTCGGAATAAACCAGTTCAGCCAACGTAATGGCCACGGAAAACGGTGACGACCTTCCTGTTGCGATGCTTGCGCAATACGCTCCTGTATGGTCTGCATCAACGTCGTCTGGCCTTCGCCATCCCACATCAGATTTAATAATAAAGGCAGTGCATCAGTGACATCGTCCACTGCCCAGATTGTGAATTTGCCTTCCTCAACCGCCTTCACCAGTTCGCTGTGAAGACTCAAATGGCGAACGTTAGCCGTAGGGATAATCACGCCTTGTTTACCACTTAACTCACGCTGTTGGCAGATAGCGAAGAAACCTTCAATTTTCTCATTTAAACCGCCGACTGGCTGGGCGCGGCCGAATTGATCCACCGAACCTGTGATAGCGATACTCTGATTCACCGGTACATCGGCAAGGGCGCTTATCAGGGCGCAGAGTTCAGCCATTGAGGCGCTATCGCCATCCACTTCGCTATATGACTGCTCAAAAGTCAGTGATGCCGAGAAAGGGATCTGTTGCTCGAGCTGCAGTTCCGACATCAGGAACGCCTGCATGATCATCATCCCTTTAGCGTGTATGTTGCCGCCAAGCTCGGCTTTGCGTTCGATATCGGTAAATTCGCCGTCGCCTATATGCACAACACAGCTAATACGAGAAGGTTCGCCAAAAGCGCGCGGATGGCCCGGAAATTCGATAACCGAAAGAGCGTTAATCTGCCCAACGCGTTCACCTTCGGTTTCGATCAGGATCTGCTCCTGAAGGATCTCATCCTGCATCCGTTCGGCAAGGAATCCTTCGCGCCATTCCCGCTGTTGTAGCATCAAGTTTAGCTGCTCGCCGGTAAAGCTATCGCCTTCGCATAAGGATGCGACTTCTTTACACTGGCGCAGGATCCACTGCGGTCCAAGCGGCAGAGTTTCTTGATCACCTGTGTAGCGGGTGGCTTCGCGGATAAGCACAGGCCAGGCATCGGCACCAGGCGCAGGTAACTGGTTATGTCGGGCGATAAACGTAACCCACCGACACCACTGGCTTACTGATCCCGCATCGACAATCTGGAGGGTATCTTCAAATTCACTATAAATAGCCTGCTCAGACAGTTCCGGCTCCATCTCCTGAAAATCAGCCAATGACTCGCGTTCACCGACCAGAATGACTTTAAGCTTCAGCGGTATTGAAGGAACAGAGACAGGGAGGGGGCGCGACTCATCAAACGCTACCCAGTCAAAACGTTCGCGCTTGACGATATTTTTCAGCCGCATCCACAGCAGAGGTTGTGCCAGCAGTGTACGCAAGGAGATGATTAAAATACCGCCATTTGCCTGATGCACCAGCCCTGGTTGCAAGGTAATGTCGCCATTAAACTGGCGAAGGCAGCCAAAGAGTTGTTCCGCTTCCACCCAGTCAGCAATGACGACTTGCGTTAGTGTTGCGAAATTATCATTTGCGCTAACGGCGTTACGTAAGCGAATGGTGTGGCCGGAAATCTCATAGTGACCGCCCATCAGTTGGCCTGCATCGCTTTGTAGCGTGCTTGCGGCATCGGCAATGAAATTCAGATACTCGGACTCTTCCGGGGCTTTCGCCAGCATAAAAGAGGATGATGCTCGGGCGTGCAGTAACTGTTCCAGCGCAAATTGCAGCCGCGGTTGAATGTCACTGAATAAAGGCTCGTTTTCGTCAATCAAATGTGGCTGTGCAAATACTTCCTGATAGCTTTCGGTATCAGGGACTAAGTCACGCCATGCAAGTTTCGTAATGGTCAAAGTTGATGTTTTTTAGTCTGTTGTCAAAGATGCGATTATACCGTAACCGACACTTCAGCACACGTGGAAAGCGCTGACAAAAGACCAGGCATTCACGCTAAAGCATCACAGGATGCGAGATTCTTTTCATCACACAGTTAAAAAACTGATATTCTGTAAAGAGTTACAGGGTAACATTGAGATCGCTATGAAATATCAACAACTTGAAAATCTGGAAAGCGGTTGGAAATGGAAGTATCTGGTGAAGAAACACCGTGAAGGGGAGTTAATCACCCGTTACCTGGAAGCCAGTGCCGCCCAGGAAGCCGTTGACGTGTTGCTATCGCTGGAAAATGAACCCGTGCATGTTAATGGCTGGATTGAAAAGCATATGAATCCGGAGCTGGTCAATCGCATGAAGCAGACCATTCGGGCCAGACGGAAACGCCATTTTAATGCGGAACATCAGTACACACGTAAGAAATCAATTGATCTGGAATTTATTGTCTGGCAACGGCTGGCAGGTCTTGCGCAGCGTCGCGGTAAAACGCTTTCCGAAACGATTGTCCAGCTAATTGAAGATGCAGAAAACAAAGAAAAATATGCGAATAAAATGTCTTCTTTGAAGCAGGATTTGCAGGCCTTGCTGGGTAAGGAATAACTTGCAAAGATTGTTTACTTTACTGAAGACGAAAAAACCCCGCGTGAAGCGGGGTTTTTTATCAGACGAGAACTTAAGCCTGCGGCTGAGTTACAACGTCTTTGATACCTTTAACTTCGATCTCTACGCGACGATCCGGAGCCAGGCAGTCGATCAGTGCAGCGCGCTGTTTCACGTTGTCACAGGTGTTGCCGGTAACCGGGTTGGATTCGCCCATACCACGTGCAGAGATTTTGTCAGACGGGATACCTTTAGAGATCAGGTAATCAACGACGGACTGAGCACGACGCTCGGACAGAGCCTGGTTGTAAGCGTCAGAACCGATGCGGTCAGTGTAACCCAGAACAACTACGGAACCGTCTTTCGGATCCAGGTTGCTCAGTTGGCTGTACAGCTGATCCAGAGCAGCCTGACCTTCCGGTTTCAGGGTTGCTTTGTTGAAGTTGAACAGAACGTCAGACTTCAGAGTGAAGTGCTTGGTCTGTACTTCCGGTGCCGGAGCTGGAGCCGGAGCAACTACTGGAGCTGCTTCGCCCTGACCGAAACGGTAGGAAACACCCAGGCTCAGCAGGCCGTTGTCCGGACGAGTGCCGATGGTGTGTGCGTCACCGATGTTGTTGGTCCACTGGTATTCCAGACGGGTAGCGATTTCAGGAGTGATCGCGTACTCAACACCACCTGCGAATACCGGGGAAACGCCGGTGTCGTGGTCTTTATAGGATGCGCCACCAGGTACGTTAGCCTTGGTGTCCGCACGCCATACCATACCACCCAGACGAGTGTAGATGTCCAGATCGTCAGTGATTGGGTAACCCAGTTTAGCGGTCAGTTGAACGCCCTGAGCTTTGTATGCGCCATTGATGTTGTCGCCTTTGTACGGCATACGACCTAACCAGTCGTAACCCATTTCAAAGCCAACATACGGGTTAACCTGGTAACCACCAAAAGCACCTGCACCCAGTTGGTTTTCGTGGGTCGGACCATTGTTAGGAATGAAACCAGTGTCATGGTACTGGGACCAGCCCAGTTTAGCACCAGTGTACCAGGTGTTATCTTTCGGAGCGGCCTGCGCTACGGTAGCGAAACCAGCCAGTGCCACTGCAATCGCGATAGCTGTCTTTTTCATTTTTTGCGCCTCGTTATCATCCAAAATACGCCATGAATATCTCCAACGAGATAACACGGTTAAATCCTTCACCGGGGATCTGCTCAATATTAACTCTACCGATATCTTCGGCTTATGCCGAGCACCCCTGGCGATGTAAAGTCTACAACGTAGTTGAAAACTTACAAGTGTGAACTCCGTCAGGCATATGAAAAAAAAGATTTGTATAAGGTACGTTTAACCTTTTTTGTTAACGATAATTTACAGCATAAAATCGCGGAAACCGCTTCAGACAAGCCTCCGCAGGGAAAATGAGCCATGAGTGAAATCATCAGCCGGACGGTAAAAAAAGTTCCAGGATTAATCCTAAATTTACTTAATGATACAAATTAGAGTGAATTTTTAACCCGGAAAGTTGTCTCGTGGCGTGAGAGGATGCGCTTACTGGACGCATAATGAACCCCATTGCGTTACCTTCATTGGCGGCATCCACAAGCTCAGCATGTTCTTCTTCTGTCAGATCATCTGCTAACCAACCGATCACCACGCTGTAATTTCCTGTGCGTAATGCGCGAACCATTGATTCCACTGTGTGGCAAGGGGAAAGCTGGTTGATCTGCATCACTTTCGTTAAAGGTAGTCCAGCAGCCTGAACCCATTCACGACTCAATTTTTGTTGTGGCGTTAACCATAACTGCCAACGCGATTGTTGGCCGAGTTGTTGTAATAATGGCAAAAGCAAGAGTTGCGTCATCATGGGCTGATCTTCGCGATAGACAACTTCACTAATTAGCCCAGCTGTAGTGTTTTCCGTAGAGACACGCGCGATTTTGCTTGTTGCGGATGAGAACAACGAAGAACGATGTGCATAGCCTGAAGTGTACATAATCAATCCAGCCCTGTGAGTTACTGTATGGATATACAGTACATCCGGTGACAACAAAGATCAACCCTATTTTCGGAAAGTGCCTCGCAAATTTTGTCGTTGGTGGCTGGAAAACATAAATTAATCTTGCCCCTTGAGAATAAGTTGCCTATTTTCGTATTTAACGGATCCGTTAATGTGAATCATTCTTTTATATTATGATTTTAAAAGGAATTTTATGAAAAGCCTCTCCTATAAGCGGATCTATAAGTCACAGAAATACCTGGCAACGTTGGGCACAATTGAATACCGATCATTGTTTGGTAGTTACAGTCTGACCGTTGACGACACGGTATTTGCGGTAGTTTCTGATGGTGAGTTGTATCTTCGGGCTTGTGAGCAAAGCGCACAATACTGTGTAAAACATCCGCCAGTCTGGCTGACATATAAAAAGTGTGGACGGTTCGTTACCCTCAATTACTATCGGGTTGATGAAAGTTTATGGCGAAATCAACTGAAGCTGGTACGTCTGTCAAAATATTCTCTCGACGCAGCGCTTAAAGAGAAAACTACACGTAATACCCGGGAAAGACTGAAAGATTTGCCCAATATGTCTTTTCATCTGGAAGCGATTCTCGGGGAAGTGGGGATTAAGGATGTACGGGCGTTACGTATACTTGGGGCGAAAATGTGTTGGTTGCGGCTGCGGCAGCAAAATAGTCTGGTGACAGAAAAGATCTTGTTTATGCTTGAAGGCGCAATTATCGGTATTCATGAAGCAGCGCTCCCGGTGGCACGCCGCCAGGAGCTTGCTGAATGGGCTGATTCTATTACGCCAAAGCAGGAGTTTCCTGTGGAACTTGAGTAATCCTGTGCTGCAGGCGGCCAATTTCTGGCAGTAATGCAATCAATAACCCGATTTGTTGTACAACCAGAGGCTCCTTGCTGTCTGCTCGCGGCTCAAGTTGCTGCATCCGTTGTTTCAGGTCTGCTAATGCCTGATTGACACGTTCTTCATCGGCAGGTTGATGATGTAGCGCGTCATCAACGTAGCAAACAGCATCATCAAGAAACGCCAGAATTTCAGGATTAGTTAACTGCTCACGGTGTGCGCCGAGGGCTGAGATGTAGCTGGTGAATGTATGGTTGAGACACAGTAACCGGAACGCGTCTTCGCGAATTTGCGGTGTAACGTTCGGTTCGCTGGACATATTCGACACTACTGAAGCCAGCTCTGCATCGCGGTTGTGGGCATCGCGGCGGGCAATACGATACGCCAGACGGTTATCACGTCCCTGATGATATTGCTCGAGAATGGCATCGAGATAGCGGCAGTTGGCCTCGGTCGCGCGCTCAAGCATCCTGGGCAGATTGCGGAAACGCCAGTCTGGCCAGATGTAACTTACCGCTGCCCATGCTATGGCACACCCGATTAGCGTATCGATTACGCGTGGCAGCGCCACTTCAAAACCCTCACCCAGCAGATTGAAGCACAGCAGCACCAACAGCGTAATGAACATCGTTGCATGAGCGTATTGCACGTTACGGAAGGAGAAAAAGAGCACGCCGGTAATGACCAGGAGTACCAATTGCCCTTCCAGTGATGGAACAAACCACAGCACTGGAATACCAATCGCAATACCCACCAACGTACCAATAATCCTTAACTTCAGGCGGTGGCGCGTGGCGTTATAGTTTGGCTGGCAAACAAACAGGCTGGTCAGCAAGATCCAGTAACCGTGATGCATCCCGGTTATCTGAATGATGGCGTAGCCGACGCACAACACCAGTGACATCCTTACCGCGTGGCGGAAGAGGGCGGATTCCGGCGTAAAGTTACGGCTAAGGCGCAGCCAGATATCACTTAATCCGTGTGGGCTGTCGTCGGCAAGTTGGCTTTCAGTATCGTTATGCGGCATCGCCTGAGCTTGCTCTGATTCAATCGTCGCCAGTTGAGCATCAATGGCGCGTAAGTTTGTCAGCAGAAATCCCAACGTTTTTAGCAAGTCAATCGGCGCACCGTTATCGCGCATCCGCTCAAGCGCTGCGTCAATGTGAGTGAAGGCGCGTTCAAAATGCGGGTCGTGTTGGTAAGGCTGACGCAGCAAAATACAGCGTGACAGTTGCTGGCAAGCTTGTCCCTGCATTGACATCAGCCGCTGGAAACGGAACAGCACGTCGCTGTGGCGAAAATGTTCCCGCAACGTTTGATATTGAATATGAGAAGAGCTGGCACGCTCGTGGATATCTTGCGCCACAAAGTAGTAATGTAATGTGCGACGCGTTCCCCGTTGACCACGATCGCCGCGTAAGCGAGTCAGCAATGAGAGCTTCGTCTGGTTCAGCGTCGCCATTAGTTTCCCGTTGGCGAGAGCCAGTTCGTAGAGCGGCGCCTGGCTTTCGTCTTCTATATCGGGATCGAACATGCGTGATTTCAGTTCCAGATAACGTGCCAGTTGTTCATAGCAACGCGCCAGATTGTCCTGCAATGGGCGGACAGGGAACAGCAGATGGCCGATAAGCGTCAGGATGTTGTACCAGACGGCTCCTGCAAGCAGATACATAGGCTGTTGATACCAGTGCTCATACAGAGATGTTCCCAGCATGGTGTAAATGGCTATCAACAACGCGCCAAAAGCGATAGTCGCGTAGCGTTGCCCCAGTCCGCCGAGCAAAATGAAGCCGCTGGTGGAGAGCGTTAAGCCAATGGCAAACAACCAGGGCCACGGGAACAACAGTTCTACCGAGGCCGAAGCGATAAAAAAGCAGAACAGCGTAATGATGAGGTTACGCAGACGTCCCGCCAGCCGGTCATCGAGATCGGTCAATGCCGCCGCAACCATTCCGAGTGTCAGCGGAATCGTCAGTTTTACATCACCCAGCCACCACGGAAACGCAGTAGTACCGCAAAGTGCGATAAAAATGCGGGCGTAATACAGCCAGGCGCTGTTCCAGGTATAGCGTTTGAGCAAAGGGCTTAGCATAAAGGCCATAAAATTAGATTATTCGAAACGGCGGCGCGCATTCGCTTCACGCGCAGCTTGAGCTGTTTCCACAGAAACTACGCGGCGACCTACCGGCCACAGTGCAATAGCGGCAATTTTAAAGTTCGCAATGCCGACAGGAATACCGATGATGGTGAGGCATTGCGCAATACCAGAAGCAATATGCATCAAGCATAACCACCAGCCGAAGAAAATCAGCCAGAAAATATTCAGTACGGTGCCGCCCGTGTTGAGCAACACATTTTTACCCGCCGGATTCAGTTCATCGACATGAATAGCTTCATTGCCGTAGGGCAACAACGAAAGTTTAGTGATTTCCCAGCAGGAACGAGTCAGCGGTAAGGTAAAAATCAGCACAATACTGACAAGGGTCGCTAACAACCAGGCCAGGGTAGTGGCGAATCCGCCCAGGACAAAGTTCAGAATGTTCAAAACGGTACGCATAAAACCTCGCTTTACTGTGGTTTTCAGTAATGGGCGGCAATTGTAACGTTTTTTTGGGCTGGAGCACGTTTTCTCTGACGGTTACACTGATAAGAAATAACATCGTGTGGATCTACAGAGACATGGAACTGAAAGCGACAACTCTTGGCAAGCGTCTGGCACAGCACCCTTACGATCGGGCGGTGATCCTCAATGCCGGGATAAAAGTTTCCGGCGATCGTCACGAATATCTCATTCCTTTCAATCAATTACTGGCGATTCACTGTAAGCGCGGTCTGGTGTGGGGCGAGCTGGAATTTGTGTTGCCTGATGAAAAAGTAGTGCGTCTGCACGGCACCGAATGGGCTGAGACACAGCGTTTTCACCATCATCTTGATGCTCACTGGCGGCGGTGGAGCGAGGAGATGAGCGAAATTGCGGCCGGCGTCTTACAGCAGCAACTCGATTTGATTGCCACGCGCACCGGCGACAATAAATGGCTGACGCGGGAGCAAACTTCTGGCGTACAGCAACAAATTCGCCAGGCTTTGTCGGCGTTACCGTTGCCGGTCAACCGGCTAGACGAATTCGATAACTGTCGTGAAGCGTGGCACAAATGTCAGGCCTGGCTGAAAGATATTGAAGGCAGTCGGTTGCAGCATAATCAGGCGTACACCGAAATCATGCTCAATAAGTATGCGGATTTTTTCCGTCAGGTTGAGTCTTCACCACTTAATCCGGCGCAGGCTCGTGCAGTTGTCAATGGCGAGCATTCGTTATTAGTACTTGCTGGCGCAGGAAGCGGAAAAACGTCCGTGCTGGTAGCGCGAGCCGGCTGGTTGCTGGCGCGCGGCGAAGCGTCTCCTGAGCAAATCTTATTGCTGGCGTTTGGCCGAAAAGCGGCTGAAGAGATGGATGAGCGTATTCGCGAACGGCTCCATACTGAAGACATTACCGCACGCACGTTTCATTCACTGGCGCTGCATATTATTCAGCAAGGTAGCAAAAAAGTACCGACAGTCAGCAACCTGGAAAATGATACTACTGCCCGTCATGAACTCTTTATTGCTGAGTGGCGCAAGCAATGCAGCGAGAAGAAAGCGCAGGCGAAGGGCTGGCGGCAATGGCTGACGGAAGAAATGCAGTGGTCAGTGCCAGAAGGTAACTTCTGGGATGATGAAAAATTGCAGCGTCGTCTCGCATCTCGCCTCGATCGCTGGGTAAACCTGATGCGGATGCATGGTGGTGCACAGGCTGAAATGATTGCCAGCGCGCCCGAGGAAATTCGTGACTTGTTCAGTAAACGCATCAAGTTGATGGCTCCCTTGTTGAAGGCGTGGAAAAGCGCACTGAAGGCAGAAAATGCCGTTGATTTTTCCGGTTTGATTCATCAGGCCATTGTAATCCTTGAGAAAGGCCGCTTTATCAGCCCGTGGAAACATATTCTGGTCGATGAGTTTCAGGATATCTCACCGCAGCGCGCCGCTTTGTTAGCGGCATTACGCAAGCAAAACAGTCAGACGACGTTGTTCGCCGTTGGCGATGATTGGCAGGCCATTTACCGCTTCAGCGGGGCGCAAATGTCGCTCACCACGGCTTTCCATGAAAACTTCGGTGAAGGCGATCGCTGTGATTTAGATACTACTTATCGTTTCAACAGCCGTATCGGGGAGGTGGCGAATCGCTTTATCCAGCAAAACCCCAGTCAACTGAAAAAGCCGCTAAACAGTTTAACCAATGGCGACAAAAAAGCCGTTACTCTGCTGGAAGAGAGCCAGCTTGATGCTTTGCTGGATAAACTGTCTGGTTATGCCAAACCGGAAGAGCGCATTCTGGTGCTGGCGCGTTACCATCATTTGAAACCCGTCAGTCTGGAAAAAGCGGCGACGCGCTGGCCGAAGTTGCAAATTGACTTTATGACGATTCATGCCAGCAAAGGGCAACAGGCGGATTACGTCATCATTGTTGGTTTGCAGGAGGGGAGTGATGGTTTCCCGGCTGCGGCGCGTGAGTCGATTATGGAAGAGGCGCTATTGCCGCCAGTGGAAGATTTCCCTGACGCCGAAGAACGGCGGTTAATGTACGTTGCGCTGACTCGTGCAAGGTATCGGGTATGGGCATTGTTCAACAAAGAGAATCCTTCTCCCTTTGTCGAAGTCCTGAAAAAACTGGATGTTCCGGTGGCGAGAAAACCGTAAGAAACAGGTGGCATTTGCCACCTGTGCAATATTATTTCAGGCGTTCCGCGAGATAACGCTGATAATCCGGGATCAGAATATCCACGGCGTCGTTGAAATGCGGCGACTGGATGATGAAATCTGCCGTTGCTACGTTGGTAGCGACCGGAATGTTCCACACTGTCGCCAGACGTAGCAATGCTTTCACATCGGGATCGTGCGGCACGGCGTTTAACGGGTCCCAGAAGAAAATCAGCACATCAATTTTCCCTTCAGAAATTAATGCGCCGACCTGCTGGTCACCGCCCATTGGGCCACTTAGCATGGCATTAACGTTCATTCCTGTTGCGCGGGAAATTAAGTTACCCGTGGTGCCCGTTGCATAAAGCTCGTGCTGCTCCAGAAGCGGTTGATGCCGCCCCACCCAGCTCATCAGCGTTTGTTTGCAGTGATCGTGTGCCACCAGCGCAATATGTTTCCGCGCAGGTAAAGTGCGAGTCGTCAGTTCCATAATTTACATCCGTAGTTAGCTTTCCTACAGATTACTGTAAGCACTTACCGCTGCAAGATAAAGACCGAAAAAGCCTGCGCGCAGGCACAAAAATATCAGGAAGATGGTTGTTTTTCCGCCCATTGCAGGAAGGTATTTCGCGTTTGTGGATCAGCCAGCTTAAACCAATACTTCAGCCGTTGTTCAGTGAGCACCTGAGATTGCGGTGGAATCGCATCCAGTTCGGAAACGCCAGAAAGCAGTGTGCTGTCATCTGCCATCATGGTGGCAAATTGCGGAAGCGAGGCGCGCTTCGCAGATTTGTTATAGCGTTCAACCTCTCCTTCATAATCAATCGTTTTTGCGGTTGAGGTAATCGCCAGAATATCCAGCTTTACCGGGATCGGCGTCGCATCGCCATCTAACAATTCAAGGCGCGGAGTGGCATCAAAATGGGTCGCTTCCCGTTCATTCTCCAGACGGGGCAGGCGAAAATTCACCTGGCTGATAAGTTGGGTATTAAAACTGACGACCAGAGGTGGGGAGATATACAGACGTTCTTCATTACCAGAAAGGTTGATGGTTTTCTCGACGCGAAACACTAATTGATGCGGGCCGTTATCCAGTTCAATGCTGTCCGCGCCGCGCAGCAGAGAACTGGAAACTTTCTTGCCGTCGAGCACCAGAAGGTCAACGTCGCTGGACAGCCGCAGCGTGGTGGCAAAAACGGTCACCGGCAAACATAATACAATCAAGGTGGTCAAAATGCCGGTTTTCATAGATAGCTCCTGTCTAATGACCGCCCGAATAATAATGTATCAAAATTTTTCTTTAATCATACTTACTAACATATAGACATATTTCCATCTTTTGCTCTCATACATTCGTATTAGCTGCATGGTTGGTATGTCGGTATTGTCGTACACTTTGGTAAATAGTCTGGAGGAAATGATGAAAGAAACCGATATTGCAGCCATTTTAACGTCCACTCACACCATTGCGCTGGTAGGGGCAAGTGATAAACCTGACCGTCCAAGTTATCGCGTAATGAAATATCTGCTTGATCAGGGCTATCACGTCATTCCTGTCTCACCAAAAGTCGCCGGTAAAACGCTGCTGGGCCAGCAGGGTTACGGTACTCTGGCGGAAGTTCCGGAAAAAGTAGATATGGTAGATGTCTTCCGTAATTCAGAAGCTGCGTGGGATGTAGCGCAGGAAGCTATCGCCATCGGTGCGAAAACCTTATGGATGCAGCTAGGGGTGATTAATGAGCAAGCTGCGGTACTGGCGCGGGAAGCTGGGTTAAATGTGGTAATGGATCGTTGCCCGGCCATTGAGATCCCTCGTCTGGGGCTGGCTAAATAAAAAAATCCCCGGAAGGCAAAAACCTTCCGGGGATTTTATGGGGATTAGTTACGCAGACGCGGTGCCTGGAGTTGCTTGCGGATCGTCTGCGCCAGCTCATCCATTGACGGCTGCTCTGGATGTTCATCCTGCAATTCGCTACTTAGCTGGGCTTCAGCCAGGTAGGTATGAACCGGTAGGCCGTTGTCATCCTCCATCACCACGTGATACCACGGAGCGGCGCGAAGCTCATCGTTCACCGCCAGCTCATCAGGTGACGGTTCAGAGAGCGAATAAACCGGGTCGATATCCACGACCACTCCGAGATAACCTAACAGGGAATGGCGGACCTGCTGGCCGATACCGAATTTGCTGGCAATCATAGTCACCTCCCGGGAAATCTTCACCTTTGATATAAGGACAGAATTCCACATTTCAAGTTACATGACGCGACAGGCAAACCCTTTCAGATATAGCCCTTCCGGGTAGGTAGCGATCACCGGATGATCGGCTGCCTGACGGAACTGCTCTATAAATTGTATATCACGACCGGCATCAATTGCGGCATCAGCGATGATTTTCTGAAATAAATCGCTGGTCATCAAGCCAGAACAGGAGAAAGTCAGAAGAACACCGCCCTCATTCAATAACTGAATTGCCAGCATGTTGATGTCTTTATAGCCGCGGCACGCGCCCATTAGCTGACTTTTGTTCTCAACAAACTTCGGCGGGTCCATCACGATAACGTCAAATTTTTCACCGCGATCGCGGTAGGTGCGCAGTAATTTAAAGACGTCATCGCGCACAAACTCAGCTTTGCTCAAATCGAGTTTGTTTAGCTCAACGTTTTTCCGTGCGATATCCAGTGCTTCCTGTGAAGTATCGACACTGACCACCTGGCTACAACCGCCCATCAATGCCGATATTGCGAATCCACCGGTATAAGAGAAGCAGTTCAGCACGCGTTTATTTTCTACATAGCGGCGTGTTGCCAGGCGACTGTCACGCTGGTCCAGGTAGTAGCCCGTTTTGTGCCCGTGTTGAATGTCCACCAGTAGCTTCATGCCATGTTCTTCAATAGGCAGCAGGGCAGGTGGCAGCTCGCCGGTTACTGGCCCCTGGGTCAGCTCCATCCCCTCTTTTTTACGTACTGCCACGTCGCTACGATCGTAAATCGCGCATTCCGGATAGAGCGTTTGTAGGGCGCTGATTAATGCTGCGCGCTGATACTCCGCGCCTGCACTCAGCAGTTGCAGCACCAGAAAATTGCCGAAACGATCAATAGTAATACCCGGCAGGCCGTCAGACTCACCGGCGATTAAACGATAGCTATCGAGACCATCTTTTTTCGCCAGCCAGTCGCGCCACTTTTGCGCCTGTTGTAAGCGGCGGGTGAAAAAGGCAATGTCGATGGATTCTGACGGATCAAACGTCCAGACACGAGCGCGGATTTGCGACGCTGGCGAATAAGCGCCGCGTGCTAACCATTTTCCCTGATGATCAACAATATCGATGGTTTCACCGAGGCTGGCTTTACCTTCCATACGTGCGACGGCACCGGAAAAGACCCACGGATGGCGACGAAGTAATGATTTTTCGCGCCCTTTGGCTAACACTAAACGTACACTCATAATTTACTATTCTGTCGATGCAAAGAAATGGGCGTCATTGTCCGGAGTTTTCCATGGATTTGCAACGCGTCCATTAAGGATAAGGAGAGCGGTGATGTCGAAAGTATGCATAATTGCCTGGGTTTACGGGCGAGTTCAGGGGGTAGGGTTTCGTTATACCACTCAGTACGAAGCGAAAAGGCTAGGGTTAACCGGCTACGCAAAAAATCTTGATGATGGCAGCGTGGAAGTGGTTGCCTGTGGTGATGAAGGGCAGGTGGAAAAATTAATGCAGTGGTTAAAGAGCGGCGGTCCGCGTTCAGCCCGCGTGGAACGGGTGCTTAGCGAACCGCATCATCCTTCTGGCGAATTAACGGATTTTCGTATCCGTTAAATGCATTTCACGGGTTTCGGCAGGCCGGCAATTTTGGTGGCTTGCTTTGCCGGGCCTTTCGGGAACAGTCGGTACAGATAGCGGCTGTTACCTTTTTCTTCGCCAAACTTATTCGCCATCGCTTTTACCAGCATACGAATCGCCGGAGACGTATTAAATTCCAGGTAGAAGTCACGCACAAAGCGCACTACTTCCCAGTGTTCAGGCGACAGCGTAATCCCTTCCTTTTCGGCAATCACGGCTGCCAGAGGTTCGCTCCACAGGCTACTCTCTTTGAGATAGCCTTCGGTATCGGTCTCTATCTCTTTACCTTCGAAGATCAACATATTCATTTACTACCTTAGTCAGACAGGCTGCAGTGTAGCAAAAAACAAAGCCCCGCATAAAGCGAGGCTCTGTAAGTGGTATCGGGCGAGATTAATCGCGGCTGGCGAAGCCAAGAATGCTCAACAGGCTCACGAAGATGTTGTACAGCGACACATACAGACTCACCGTGGCACGAATGTAGTTCGTTTCACCGCCATGAATGATGTTGCTGGTTTCAAACAGAATCGCGCCAGAGGAGATCAGAATGAATACCGCACTGATTGCCAGATGCAGGGCAGGCAGTTGCAGGAAGATATTCGCTACCATTCCAATCAACACCACCACAATACCGGCCATCAGCATACCGCCGAGGAAAGACATGTCTTTGCGGGTGGTAAGCACATACGCAGAGCAGCAGAAGAACACTAATGCTGTGCCGCCCAGCGCCATAGCGATTACGTCGCCCATTCCGGCAGACAGGTAAGTGTTCAGAATCGGGCCGAGGATATAACCGAGAAAACCGGTAAAGGCGAACGCGGAGATAATCCCGGTTGGTTTGTTGGCAGTTTTATAGGTCAGGAACATCAGACCATACATCCCTACCAACGTCAGAATCAGGCCCGGAGATGGCAGCATCAGAACCGTACTGGCCGTCGCGGTAATTGCCGAAAAGGCCAGCGTCAGGCTCAGCAGAAAATAGGTATTACGCAGCACCTTATGGGTGCTAAGTAGTGATGTACGGTCATGTGAAGAACTAACTATACGATCCATGGAGTCACTCTCTATGACAGGTGTAATTAATAAAGCAGCATAATGATATTGCCGAAAGCTACCCAGAGGTTTTACCCATCTTTACGCATTTGATCTGGAACAGATTTAGCAAAGACGAGTTTAACCATTGGGAATGGTATAACGGCATGGTGATTTTGACAGGTAAAAGAAAAAGGGGTTAGCATTTAGCTAACCCCTTATCTTATTTGGCGGAAGCGCAGAGATTCGAACTCTGGAACCCTTTCGGGTCGCCGGTTTTCAAGACCGGTGCCTTCAACCGCTCGGCCACACTTCCGGAATGACGCGAACTATAAACATCCCGATGCGTCGTGTAAACCCCCAATTTGTTTGTTTGCCTGAAAAACAGCCAAAATGGTGTTGTTTGCGTGAAATAACAGCGATTTGGGTGTTTCGTCGCCATAAAAACCACTCGTAATCTTCCTGCGTCAGGCTTTTAGGAAAATAAGATCCATTTTTATCGCTAAAAGATAAATCCACACACTTTGTATTGTTTTGTGCAAAACGTTCACTACGCTTTATTAACAATACTTTCTGGCGACGTGCGCCAGTGCAGAAGGATGAGCTTTCGTTTTCTGTCTCTCTCGTGAAGCGATAGTTTACCTTGCTACAGGGACGTCGCTTGCCGACCAAAAGCGCCCGGCACTTCAGTCGGTGTCGCAAGGAGAAGAGACGTGCGATATGAATAATGAGGAAACCTTTTACCAGGCTATGCGACGTCAGGGGGTTACCCGGCGGAGTTTTCTTAAATATTGCAGTCTGGCTGCCACCTCGCTGGGATTAGGCGCGGGGATGGCACCGAAGATTGCCTGGGCGCTGGAGAATAAACCGCGCATTCCGGTAGTGTGGATCCACGGTCTGGAATGTACCTGCTGCACCGAATCTTTTATCCGTTCTGCTCATCCGCTGGCGAAGGATGTCATTCTTTCCCTTATTTCTCTCGACTACGACGATACCTTAATGGCTGCCGCTGGTACTCAGGCGGAGGAAGTCTTTGAAGATATCATCACGCAATACAACGGCAAATATATCCTTGCAGTAGAAGGTAACCCGCCGCTGGGCGAGCAGGGGATGTTTTGTATCAGCAGCGGTCGGCCGTTTATTGAGAAACTCAAACGTGCCGCTGCGGGGGCCAGCGCAATTATTGCCTGGGGAACCTGCGCGTCCTGGGGCTGCGTACAAGCCGCTCGCCCCAATCCGACGCAGGCAACGCCTATCGATAAAGTCATTACCGACAAACCAATCATTAAAGTCCCTGGTTGCCCGCCGATCCCGGATGTGATGAGCGCCATCATTACTTATATGGTGACGTTTGATCGCCTGCCAGATGTCGACAGAATGGGGCGTCCACTGATGTTCTACGGTCAACGTATCCACGATAAATGCTATCGCCGCGCCCACTTTGACGCTGGTGAGTTTGTCCAGAGTTGGGACGATGACGCCGCTCGCAAAGGTTACTGCCTGTACAAAATGGGGTGTAAAGGGCCAACCACCTATAACGCCTGCTCCTCAACCCGTTGGAATGATGGCGTCTCCTTCCCGATCCAGTCCGGTCACGGTTGCCTGGGCTGTTCTGAAAATGGTTTCTGGGATCGCGGCTCATTCTACAGCCGCGTGGTCGATATTCCGCAGATGGGAACGCACTCTACCGCCGATACCGTGGGCTTAACCGCGCTTGGCGTCGTGGCTGCGGCTGTTGGCGTACATGCAGTCGCCAGCGCGATTGACCAGCGCAGACGTCATAACCAGCAACCAGCAGAGACCGAACAACAGCCAG
This sequence comes from Escherichia sp. 20412-1, assembly GCF_003027595.1. Taxonomy (NCBI): domain Bacteria; kingdom Pseudomonadati; phylum Pseudomonadota; class Gammaproteobacteria; order Enterobacterales; family Enterobacteriaceae; genus Escherichia; species Escherichia sp. 20412-1. The sequence goes on from NZ_PYQM01000016.1 coordinate 76,066, forward strand.
GCAATGAGGATAAACAGGCATGAGCACTCAGTACGAAACTCAGGGATACACCATCAATAATGCCGGACGTCGCCTGGTGGTCGACCCGATCACGCGCATCGAAGGTCATATGCGCTGTGAAGTGAATATTAACGATCAGAATGTGATCACCAATGCTGTCTCCTGCGGCACGATGTTTCGCGGGCTGGAGATCATTTTGCAAGGCCGTGATCCGCGTGATGCGTGGGCGTTTGTTGAACGTATCTGCGGCGTCTGCACCGGCGTACACGCCCTGGCTTCGGTTTACGCCATTGAAGATGCTATTGGCATCAAAGTGCCGGATAACGCCAATATCATTCGCAACATTATGCTGGCGACGCTCTGGTGCCACGACCATCTGGTGCACTTTTATCAGCTCGCCGGAATGGACTGGATCGACGTACTTAACGCGCTGCAAGCCGACCCGCGTAAAACTTCCGAACTGGCGCAAAGCCTCTCCTCGTGGCCGAAGTCTTCCCCTGGTTACTTCTTTGATGTGCAAAATCGACTGAAGAAATTTGTCGAAGGCGGGCAGTTAGGGATCTTCCGCAACGGCTACTGGGGGCACCCGCAGTACAAACTGCCACCAGAAGCCAACCTGATGGGCTTTGCTCACTATCTCGAAGCTCTCGATTTCCAGCGTGAGATCGTCAAAATCCACGCGGTCTTTGGCGGTAAAAACCCGCATCCCAACTGGATTGTCGGCGGGATGCCTTGTGCCATAAATATCGACGAAAGCGGTGCGGTCGGGGCGGTTAATATGGAGCGCCTGAACCTGGTGCAGTCGATCATTACCCGCACGGCGGACTTCATTAATAACGTGATGATCCCCGACGCCTTAGCCATCGGCCAGTTCAACAAACCGTGGAGTGAAATCGGCACTGGCCTTTCTGATAAATGCGTCCTCAGCTACGGTGCGTTCCCGGATATCGCTAACGACTTTGGCGAGAAAAGTCTGCTGATGCCTGGCGGTGCGGTGATCAATGGCGATTTCAAAAACGTACTGCCAGTGGATTTAGTTGATCCGCAGCAGGTGCAGGAATTTGTCGATCACGCCTGGTATCGTTATCCCGACGATCAGGTCGGGCGTCATCCGTTCGATGGTATCACCGACCCGTGGTACAACCCCGGCGACGTTAAAGGCAGCGATACAAACATTCAGCAACTGAATGAACAGGAGCGCTACTCGTGGATCAAAGCGCCACGCTGGCGCGGTCACGCGATGGAAGTAGGGCCGCTGGCTCGCACGTTAATCGCTTACCACAAAGGCGATGCTGCGACCGTTGAGTCGGTTGATCGGATGATGTCGGCGCTGAACCTGCCGCTTTCTGGCATCCAGTCGACGTTAGGCCGCATTCTGTGCCGCGCCCATGAAGCTCAGTGGGCTGCAAGTAAGTTACAGTACTTTTTCAACAAGTTAATGACCAACCTGAAAAACGGCAATCTTGCCACCGCCTCCACCGAAAAATGGGAGCCTGCGACCTGGCCGAAAGTGTGCCGTGGCGTCGGCTTTACTGAAGCACCGCGTGGGGCTTTAGGTCACTGGGCTGCTATTCGCGATGGCAAAATCGATCTCTACCAGTGTGTGGTGCCGACCACCTGGAACGCCAGCCCGCGCGATCCCAAAGGGCAAATTGGTGCTTATGAAGCCGCACTGATGAACACCAAAATGGCGATCCCCGAGCAACCGCTGGAGATCCTGCGTACCCTGCACAGCTTCGACCCGTGCCTCGCCTGTTCAACGCATGTGCTGGGCGACGACGGTAGCGAACTGATCTCCGTGCAGGTGCGCTAACAGCGAAGGAGAATCATCATGCAAGAGAAAAGCGACAACGTTATCAGCCACTATGTCTTTGAAGCGCCCGTGCGGATATGGCACTGGCTGACGGTGCTGTGCATGGCGGTATTGATGGTCACCGGCTACTTTATCGGCAAGCCGCTGCCTTCAGTCAGTGGTGAGGCGACGTATCTGTTCTATATGGGCTACATCAGGCTAATACACTTCAGCGCCGGGATGATTTTTACCGTCGTCTTGCTGATGCGGATCTACTGGGCGTTTGTCGGCAATCGCTACTCACGCGAGCTTTTCATCGTGCCGGTATGGCGCAAAAGCTGGTGGCTGGGCGTGTGGTACGAAATCCGCTGGTATCTGTTTCTGGCAAAACGCCCGAGCGCTGACATTGGCCATAACCCCATCGCGCAGGCTGCGATGTTCGGCTATTTCCTGATGTCTGTTTTTATGATCGTCACCGGTTTTGCGCTGTATAGCGAACACAGCCAGTACGCCATTTTTGCGCCGTTTCGTTATGTAGTGGAATTTTTCTACTGGACGGGCGGCAACTCGCTGGACATTCATAGCTGGCATCGGCTGGGCATGTGGTTGATTGGCGCATTTGTGATTGGTCATGTTTATATGGCGCTGCGTGAAGACATCATGTCCGACGACACGGTGATCTCCACGATGGTGAACGGCTACCGTAGCCACAAATTTGGAAAAATGAGCAGCGACAAGGAGCGTTCATGAGCGAGCAACGTGTAGTGGTAATGGGGTTGGGCAACCTGCTGTGGGCCGATGAAGGTTTCGGTGTGCGGGTGGCGGAACGGCTGTATGCCCATTATCACTGGCCCGAAAACGTGGAGATTGTCGATGGTGGTACTCAGGGGCTGAACCTGCTGGGGTATGTTGAAAACGCCAGCCATCTGTTGATTCTCGATGCTATTGATTACGGGCTGGAACCTGGAACACTACGAACATATGCCGGAGAGCGCATTCCGGCATATCTCAGTGCGAAGAAAATGAGCCTGCACCAGAACAGTTTCTCCGAAGTATTAGCGCTGGCAGATATCCGCGGACATCTGCCAACACATATTGCCCTCGTCGGGTTACAACCGGCAATGCTCGACGACTACGGCGGTAGCCTTAGCGAGCTTGCGCGGGAGCAACTGCCTGCAGCGGAACAGGCGGCGCTGGTGCAACTGTCGGCGTGGGGAGTTGTGCCACAACGGGCGGAGGAATCGCGTTGTCTCAATTATGACTGTCTGTCGATGGAAAATTACGAAGGTGTTCGCTTGCGTCAGTATCGGATGACGCTGGAGGAGCAGGGATGATTAACGACTCACCTTTTAGTGCGTTGTGGCAACGTATGCTGGCGCGTGGCTGGACGCCGATCACTGAGCCTCGTCTCTATCAGTGGCTTATGCAAGCGCCGGATAGTGTGGTGCTGTTAAGCAGCGATCCGAAACGTACTCCTGAAGTCAGTGATAATCCGGTGATGGTCGCAGAGCTACTGCGTGAGTTTCCAGATTATGCATGGCAAGTGGCAATTGCCGATCTTGAGCAAAGTGAAGCCATCGGAGACAGATTTAGTGTTTTTCGTTTTCCAGCCACATTAGTGTTTACTGATGGTCATTATCGCGGCGTATTGAATGGCATTCACCCGTGGGCAGAGCTGATAAACCTGATGCGCGGCCTTGTCGAATCAAAACAGGAATGTGATTCATGAGTGAGACTTTTTTCCATCTGCTGGGGCCAGGAACGCAACCTGATGATGACAGTTTCAGCATGAATCCGCTGCCAATTACCTGTCAGGTGAATGATGAACCGAGCATGGCGGCACTGGAGCAGTGTGCTCATAGTCCACGGGTGATTACGCTGTTAAACGATCTACAGCATCAACTAACGCAACGCGTACCGCCATTAGGCGAGGTGCTGGCCGTCGATCTGTTAAATCTCAATGCTGATGATCGCCACTTTATCAATACGCTTCTCGGAGAAGGGGAAGTGTCAGTGCGCATCCAACATATTGACGGCAGTGAAAGTGAAATTCAGGAGGCGATCTTCTGCGGATTGTGGCGAGTACGCAGGCGTAGCGGTGAGCTGTTGCTGGAAGACCGGCTGGAGACAGGCTGCGCGCCGCTGCCGTTATGGCAGGCGGCAACGCATAATACGCTGCCGACAGATTCGCTGCTACCACCGCCCATTGATGGTCTGATGAACGGACTGCCGCTGGCTCATGAATTGCTGGCGCATGTGCGTAATCCTGAGGCGCAGCCACATAGTATTAACCTGACGCAGTTGCCTGTCAGCGAGGCTGACAGGTTATTTCTCTCGCGGCTGTGCGGGTCGGGTAATATCCAGATTCGCACTATTGGCTATGGCGAGAGCTATATCAACGCCACCGGTTTGCGACATGTCTGGCATTTACGCTGTATGGATACGTTAAAAGGCCCATTACTTGAGAGTTATGAAATCTGCCCGATACCGGAAGTTGTGCTGGCAGCGCCGGAAGATTTGGCGGACTCCGCGCAGCGGTTGGGCGAGGTGTGTCAGTGGCTTATAGAAAGTGCGCAACAGTGAAAATGGCGGCAAATATCGCTTTCAGTCCTATGAATATCGCAATCAGCGAATACAACCACCTACAAACTGTAAGGATAAAAAGGGAGATCTACTATTAAAGGGTTATTTCCCTCTCTTCGCCTACAGGAGTTCGCATGTGGGATGTTATTGATTTGTCGCGCTGGCAGTTTGCACTGACCGCGCTATACCACTTTTTGTTCGTGCCCCTTACCCTGGGGCTGATTTTTTTGCTGGCTATCATGGAAACCATTTACGTGGTCACCGGCAAAACAGTCTACCGCGATATTACGCGCTTCTGGGGTAAGCTCTTCGGTATCAACTTCGCTCTCGGCGTGGTTACTGGTCTCACCATGGAGTTTCAGTTTGGTACTAACTGGTCATTCTATTCCAACTATGTGGGCGACATTTTTGGCGCACCGTTGGCGATGGAAGCATTAATGGCCTTCTTCCTCGAATCCACCTTTGTCGGTCTGTTCTTCTTTGGCTGGCAACGGCTGAATAAATACCAGCACCTGCTGGTCACCTGGCTGGTGGCATTTGGTTCCAATATCTCCGCATTGTGGATTTTGAATGCCAATGGGTGGATGCAGTTTCCGACCGGCGCGCATTTCGATATCGACACCTTGCGTATGGAGATGACCAGTTTCAGCGATCTGGTCTTTAACCCCGTCAGCCAGGTGAAATTTGTCCATACGGTGATGGCTGGTTATGTGACCGGGGCGATGTTCATTATGGCGATCAGCGCTTGGTACTTACTGCGCGGACGGGAGCGTGATGTCGCTTTACGTTCGTTTGCTATCGGTTCGGTCTTTGGCACACTGGCGATAATCGGCGCGCTGCAACTTGGAGACAGTTCTGCTTATGAAGTCGCACGCGTTCAGCCGGTAAAACTGGCGGCAATGGAAGGGGAGTGGCAAACCGAACCGGCACCTGCGCCGTTCCATCTCATTGCCTGGCCGGAACAGGATCAAGAGCGTAACGCTTTTGCCATCAAAATCCCTGCGCTGTTAGGGATCCTCGCCACTCACTCATTAGATAAGCCTGTACCAGGGTTGAAAAATTTGATGGCTGAAACTTATCCACGATTGCAACGCGGGCGTATGGCCTGGCTGCTGATGCAGGAGATTTCGCAAGGCAACCGCGAGCCGCATGTACTGCAAGCATTTCATGAGCTGGAAAACGATCTCGGTTATGGCATGTTGCTCTCCCGCTATGCGCCGGATATGAATCATGTCACACCTGCGCAGTATCAGGCGGCTATGCGCGGTGCTATTCCACAAGTTGCGCCGGTGTTCTGGAGTTTCCGCATCATGGTGGGCTGCGGTTCGCTGTTGTTACTGGTAATGCTGATTGCGCTCGTTCAGACGCTGCGCGGCAAAATCGACCAGCATCGTTGGGTGCTGAAAATGGTGCTCTGGAGTTTGCCGCTGCCGTGGATTGCCATTGAAGCAGGGTGGTTTATGACCGAGTTTGGCCGTCAGCCGTGGGCGATTCAGGACATTTTGCCAACATACTCCGCGCACTCTGCCTTAACCACAGGACAACTGGCTTTTTCACTGATCATGATAGTAGGGCTTTACACCCTGTTCTTAATCGCTGAAGTCTACCTGATGCAGAAATATGCCCGTCTGGGGCCAAGCGCGATGCAGAGTGAACAACCGACGCAGCAGCAGGGGTAAAGGAGAGAATCATGTTTGATTATGAAACATTGCGCTTCATCTGGTGGCTACTGATTGGCGTGATTCTGGTGGTCTTTATGATCTCCGACGGATTTGACATGGGGATCGGTTGCCTGCTGCCGCTGGTGGCGCGTGATGATGATGAACGCCGGATAGTGATTAACAGTGTTGGCGCACACTGGGAAGGCAACCAGGTCTGGTTAATCCTCGCGGGAGGGGCATTATTTGCCGCCTGGCCCAGAGTTTACGCCGCTGCGTTTTCTGGATTTTATGTGGCGATGATCCTGGTGCTGTGCTCGCTGTTCTTCCGCCCGCTGGCCTTTGATTATCGCGGAAAAATCGCGGATGCACGCTGGCGTAAAATGTGGGATGCCGGGCTGGTCATCGGTAGTCTGATACCGCCGGTCGTCTTCGGTATCGCGTTTGGCAATTTGTTACTCGGCGTGCCGTTTGCTTTCACGCCGCAATTACGCGTGGAGTACCTCGGTAGCTTCTGGCAATTACTGACGCCATTCCCACTACTGTGCGGTTTGCTCAGTCTTGGAATGGTGATTTTGCAGGGGGGCGTCTGGCTGCAACTAAAAACAGTCGGTGCTATTCACCTGCGTTCGCAACTGGCGACCAAACGCGCGGCTCTGCTGGTGATGCTCTGCTTTTTGCTGGCGGGGTACTGGCTGTGGGTTGGTATTGATGGCTTCGTATTGCTCGCTCAGGATGTTAACGGTCCATCCAATCCGTTAATGAAACTGGTTGCGGTATTGCCTGGTGCCTGGATGAATAATTTTGTTGAATCGCCGGCATTGTGGATCTTCCCGCTGCTGGGTTTCTTCTGCCCGTTGCTGACGGTGATGGCGATTTATCGTGGTCGCCCCGGTTGGGGATTTCTGCTGGCGTCATTGATGCAATTTGGCGTGATTTTCACGGCAGGCATCACGCTGTTTCCATTTGTTATGCCTTCGAACATCAGCCCGATCTCCAGCCTGACGCTGTGGGATAGCACCTCCAGTCAACTGACGTTGAGCATTATGTTAGTAATTGTGCTGATATTTTTGCCTATTGTGTTGCTCTACACTGTGTGGAGCTACTACAAAATGTGGGGGCGTATGACAACTGAAACTCTCCGCCATCACGATCATGAGCTGTACTAAGGAGGGATGAACAATGTGGTATTTATTGTGGTTCGTCGGCATTTTGTTGATGTGTTCACTCTCCACCGTGGTGTTGGTGTGGCTGGAACCGCGTCTAAAAGGTTGATTTGACGCACAACGAACATAGGCCGGAGAAGAAGCGTCAGCGTCGTATCCGGCAATAATGCGAAACATGAAAAACGGAAACCTGGCGATGAAAGCGATATTGCTCCCCTTTTTTTCTCTTCTGCTTCCGTTAACACCACTACCTGCATACGCTCAGAGTGAGCCGGAACTGAAATTGGAGAGTGTGGTGATTGTCAGCCGTCATGGCGTGCGTGCCCCCACTAAATCTACGCAACTCATGCAGGAAATTACTCCAGACACATGGCCAGGTTGGCCGGTGAAACTGGGTTGGCTGACACCACGAGGCGGTGAGCTGATCTCTTATCTCGGACATTACCAACGCCAGCGTCTGGTGGCTGGCGGTTTGCTGGCAAAAAATGGCTGTCCGAAACCAGGTCAGGTGGCGATTATTGCTGATGTCGACGAACGCACCCGTAAAACAGGCGAAGCCTTTGCCGCTGGGCTGGCTCCCAATTGTGCAATAACCGTACATACCCGGTCAGACACCGCCAGTCCCGATCCGCTATTTAACCCGCTGAAAACCGGTGTCTGCCAACTGGATAAAGCGAACGTGACAGAAGCTATTCTTAACAGGGCAGGCGGCTCGATCACTAACTTTACTGATCATCGGCAAACGGCATTTCACGAACTGGAGCGGGTGCTTAATTTCCCGCAATCAAGTCTGTGCCTCAAACGAGAGAAACAAGACGAAAGTTGTTCATTGACGCAAGTATTGCCGTCTGAACTGAAAGTAAGTACCGATAACGTTTCATTAACCGGTGCGGTGAGTCTGGCATCAATGCTGACGGAGATATTTCTCCTGCAGCAGGCACAGGGAATGCCGGAGCCTGGTTGGGGACGAATTACTGATTCACACCAGTGGAACACCTTGCTGAGTCTGCATAATGCGCAGTTTTATCTGCTGCAACGTACCCCAGAAGTGGCCCGTAGCCGTGCCACGCCCCTGTTGGATTTGCTCCTGACGGCGCTGACGCCACATAATCCGCAAAGGCAGAGCTATGGTGTTACGCTACCGACTTCGCTGCTGTTTATTGCCGGGCATGATACTAACCTGGCGAATTTAGGTGGGGCACTGGGACTTAACTGGACGCTGCCGGGCCAACCGGATAACACCCCGCCGGGAGGTGAACTGGTATTTGAACGCTGGCGGCGGCTAAGTGATAACAGTCAGTGGATTCAGGTTTCGCTGGTATTCCAGACCTTGCAGCAGATGCGTGATAAAGCCCGTCTGTCGCTTGATACGCCGCCAGGGGAAGTGAAGTTGACGTTGGCCGAGTGTGAAGAAAGAAACGCGCAGGGCATGTGTTCACTGGCGGATTTTACGCAAATCGTGAATGAAGCGCGTATTCCGGCCTGCAGTTTATAGTGCATAAAAAAGGGCATTCAGTTATCTGAATGCCCTCAGTTTTACTCTTTCTCTGAGTAACTATAACCGTAATAGTTATAGCCATAACTGTAAGCGGTACTTGCGCGTTTAACCACACCGTTGAGGATAGCGCCTTTAATATTGACGCCCGCCTGTTCCAGACGTTGCATTGACAAGCTCACCTCTTTGGCAGTGTTCAAACTAAAACGGGCGACTAGCAGGCTGGTGCCGACATAGCGTCCCACTACCGCGGCATCACTCACTGCAAGCATCGGCGGCGTATCGACAATCACCAGATCGTAATGGTTGTTCGCCCATTCCAGTAATTGACGCATCCGATCACGCATTAGCAGTTCTGATGGATTAGGTGGCACTTGACCACGGGTAATCACGTCAAATCCACCTTTACCAAAATGCTGAATCACGTTGCCGATCTCATCCTTACCTGCCAGATATTCTGACAAGCCATGTTCGTTACCCACGGTAAACAGGTTATGCGAATAACCACGGCGTAAGTCGGCATCAATGAATAACACTTTTTGATCGGACTGGGCGATCACCGCCGCCAGGGTAGAGCTGACAAATGTTTTACCACTGTCTGGCGTCGCACCGGTGATCATAAGAATGTTATTCTCAGTCTCCATCATAGCGAAGTGCAGGCTGGTACGTAGTGCACGAACCGCTTCTACAGCAGAATCCGCCGGGTTATCCACTGCCAGGAAGGGGATATTTTTAGTACGGTGGCGCTGCTGATTAGAAAATAAACTTTTCTTGCGCAAACGGGTACGCTTATCAAGCCATTCTGACATCGGGATAGTGGCATAAACGCTGATTCCGTGTTCTTCTAGCTGTTCCGGCGCTTCTACACCACGACGCAACATCGCGCGCGCCAGCACGGCACCCACCGAAATAAACAGGCCGAGAATAAACCCAAGCACCACATTTAACGCTTTTTTCGGTTTCACTGGCTGCGGCTGAGTGACTGCCGGGTCGATAATCCGCACGTTACCAATCGCACTGGATTTCGAAATATTCAACTCTTGCTGGCGGTTAAGCAATTGCAGATATACTGCACGGCCCGCTTCTACGTCACGGCTTAAACGCAATACTTCCTGCTGGGTGGAAGGCATTGCCGATACCCGCTTATTCAGGCGTTTACGTTCTTGCTCCAGCGTCTGGCGTTTTTCCAGCAACGCACGATAGGTCGGGTGATCTTTCTTATACAGTTGGGAGATCTCTGCCTCGCGGAAGGTCAGCTCATTGAGTTGATTATCAACGTTAACAATCTGCTCAAGAACGGCTTTGGCTTCCAGGTTAAGGTCAACCGAATCGCGTTGCTGGCGATAGACGTTGAGTTTTTCTTCCGCCTGGTCCAGCTCGCTGCGCACTTCAGGCAGTTGGCGCTGTAAGAATTCAAGGCTTTGTGAATCCTGCGCCGCCTGGCGAGCGATATTCTGTTGCAAATAGTTGTTTGCAATGCTGTTCAGAATACGGGTAATCAACTGGGGATCGTCGCCGGTCATGGTGAGCTCCAGCATCCCGCTTTCTTTACTGCGTTCGCTAACGGTAAAGGTTTCCTGCAACGCGTTAATCGCTTCCAGTTCGGTACGCTGGCTCAGGATAAACTGCGTTCCAGGTTCGGCCTTAATGTCCGCGATAGTCAACGCAACGCCATTTTTTTCCAGACGCTGACCGACCATACCGTTGACGGTAAACCCTTCACCTTCCAGCGTATAGTGGCCGTTTTCCCCAACAGTCAGCGTCAGTTGCTGATCCTGACCATTCAGTTGCGGAATATGCATCCAGCTAATCGCCAGTTCACCGGGGTTTTCTTTGGTTAATCTCGCCCAGCCGCGACCAACAATCGGAAAATACTTCTGCTCAACAATATTACGCAGATTCAGTTCAGCAATGGTTTTGCCAAGAATCATGCGCGATTGCAGCAGTTGGATCTCCGGCGCTGACTCCGGCGATGAGTTAGGGATCATATCGCTCAGGCCGCTGAGAATGGCGTTGCCTTGTTTCTGCTCAACCTGAATCAGCGTATCCGCCTGATAAATCGGCGTGCTTAATAGTGAGTAGGCGACAGCTACCAGCGTGAACAACACGGTCACACTGATAATAAACTTACGGTGATCCCATAACTCGCCGACCAGACGAAGCAGATCGATCTCATTTTCCTGAGTGCTACCTGGCGACGTATTCATATTTTTAGTTGTCATCGTATTTTATAAACTCAAATTACCGGCTGAGACGCTTCGCCCATTCATGACTGGCGCGCTCCAACATGCCGTAAACATGTTCAAATGCGTTCTGGCTTTTGCGATAAGGATCGGGGATCTCTTTTTGCTCCAGCCATTGCCCAAATAACATCGTCTTCCCACGGACTTCGGGAGCTATCGCGGTAACCTGAGCAATATGTTCTGATTCCATTGCCAGAATCAGATCGTAATTTCGTGCCATATCAGCGGTGAGCTGACGGGCGGCGTGACCTTCAAGCGACACGCCATGATTAGCAGCAACATCTGCCGCTGTTGCATCTGCAGGGTGTTTTACCAGACCATGAACACCTGCTGATTTGACTTTTACTCCTGGCAGACGTTTACGCAGCAAGCGCTCGCCAATGGGCGAACGGCAAATGTTGCCAGTACAAACCACCAGGATAGAGTTAAATTTTAGTTGGGCCATGTTTGAATCCACCGTGAAGTCTCTGTCAGGTCATGCACCCCGGAAATCGTCGGTACCAGCAGAGAAATCACACGGTTCCAACGAGCCAGCGGTGCAGTAGTGACATAAACAATGTCGTAAGGTTCAAGCTGGAATTCCGTTCCGAGTATCATTGCTGATGCGTCCTTCGCATTCAGCTGATAAATATTGGCGATTTTGCCATTCTGCTTGTTCTGCGTTGCACGAATAACAAAAATCCCCGTCGCATCGGCGACATCCTGATTCATACCTTCGGCGTTGCCTAAGGCTTCCGCCAGCGTCATACCGCTGCGGTCCATTTTCAGCGTGCTCTGTTTACCCACTTCGCCCATCACGAAGACTTTCAGGTCATCGTTGCGCGGAATGAATAAAATATCGCCCGGGTGCAGCAGTTTGTTCTGACGCAAGTCGCCACGCTGCATCAGCGCATAGAGGTTCACTTTGGTCTTCACGCCATTCTGGGTGAGTACCACGTTGCGCCAGTCAGCATCTGCGGTCAGACCGCCCGCGGCGTTAATCGCATCCATAATGGTTAGTGGGATATTGGTAATCGGTTGCTGGCCAGATTTACTCACTTCGCCGGTAACGTATGCTTTTTGCGAACGGAACGCTGCGACGCTGACATCGACCTGCGGGCTTTCAATAACTGCATCCAGGCGCGCGGTAATTTCATCGCGTACCTGGGTGAGGGTTTTTCCAGCCACTTTCAGGCGACCAATATAGGGATAGAAAATCGCGCCATCGGCGTTAACCCAGTTACCCGTATCACTGGCGCTACGGTATTGCCCCGCGGGAGTGGTCAGTTCCGGGTGATCCCAGACCGTAACCATCAGCACATCGCCAATGCCGATGCGATATTCATAGTTTGCGATTTGTTGCTCCAGCTCCGGGTTAGCCTGCGACATAATCGGCTTTGCGCGTAGCTGCTCAATCAACCCAGGTGTGACAGGATAGATATTGACCATTTTGTCCAGGTCATACTGATTGTCAGGTAACTCGATGACATCCTTATTACTGGTCGATAAATTCTGACCAGGAACAAGGGTACATGCTGTCAAAGACAGAACAGCCAATGTCAGTACCGAAAACTTAAAAATGTTATTTTTCATTGGGTTATATTTATCAGTCAATGTAACGTTATGAATCGCGCCAGGTTATTGTCCAACCGGTACTTCTCGCTCTGCCGTCATTGGATAGAGCTGGTATTTGCGTGACAGCATTTGCCCACCGTCACGCGTCAATGGTGTCCACGAAACCACCGCGCGGTTGCGGTTAGGTCCAATGGTCATCAAGTCGAACGGAATCGAGATATAAAAACCTTTGCTAAAGCCGCCTTCGCCGTAGTCATCTTTCGACACGTTACTGATAGCTGCCCAGATCCCTACCGCCACGCCGCTATCAAAGCGTTTGGCGACGTCGATAGTTGCCCCTTTGTCTTTTGCCAGGTATTGCCCAACGCTGAGTTTCATCAGCACTCCGTTGAGCGTCGGCGGGTTCCAGTAAGCCGTCACGAAACCTGTTGGCGTGGAATAATCGGTGAAGCGCATCATGTTGTCCCAGTCACGCTGCTTCACGTAGTTAACGTCCACACCCAGCGCCCAACTGGCATCAAGCGGACGATAAAGCAGCTCGGAACCCACACCGGCATACATCGTTTCCAGATAACCGCCATACACCTGGCCATAGAAACCGTTGCCTAAGTCGGCAAAGTAGTTAGCCTGCAAGTTGTTGAGATAGACGTCATTGCGAACGTAATCACGAATATGTGTGCGCACGCGGGGCAGGGTAGAGTCTGCAGGTAACAGCGAAGACTTAAACTTGTTGTAGTTGTTGTAAATATTGGTGAAAATACCGCCATCAAACAGCAGGTGATCGGTAAACCAGTAACGGGCGCTGGACATCAGCCCCAACTGAAACATATAGAAATCTTCCGGACCGCCCAGCGACTGCGAAAGTGTTGGGTTGAAAGAGTAGCTAAACCGATCTTCACGAATACGGTAGCCCCGACCAAAGGCAGAAAGATCTTCAGCCTCAACGCGCTGTTGTTGCAGTTGCTCTGGTTTACCCGGCGCAGTGCCCGCCAGTTGTTTACGCAGGCTGGCTACGTCGGTTTCGGTAGTTACCATCGCCATATGCTCACGCTTTTGCGTCACACTAATCTTCTCGACACCTTGCGGCAGGTTATTTACCAGAATCCGGTTGGCGCGATCAACTGCTTCGCGTGAGTCACGATATTTATATTGCTGACCAGACATATAAAGCGTCTTATCACGCAGTTGAATTTCTGGCGCGTCAAAGCCTGCGTTGTACTTCAGCGCAGTAAGTTGGTTCGCTACCGTGGTGTACTGCAACCCTTCAGACTCTGGCGCAGGCTGCCAGGCCGGTTTTGGTGTATCGCGCAGGGCAGGGCGCAATTCGTTGAAATTGGTCCGTAAAGTGAAGCCAAACATCAACGTGTTACCACGCTCATAACTCAGGTTAAGATCTGCCCAGTTGGCAGCGCGATAAACTGCGCCAACGTTGAAATGACTTGCTTGCGGCAGTTTGCCAGCAAAATCATTCTGGTAATTATTGCCGTCGTATTCGAGTTTCAGACGCAGGGGATTCCACGGCGTTTGATACTCAATACCGCCAAAAATGGAGGCCGGGCCACGAAAGATGTCGCTAAAGCTGATATCGCCTGCATCGTGGGATTCAGCACGATGACAATATTTATCGCTCACCCGGCAAAACGGGTTGGTAATATTGCCCGCATTCCCGGCATAACCCCAAGCCATCCCGAGAGTGAGATCAAACGGCCCCGCTTGCTTGCTGGCCACCAGATACTCACCGTCAAACAGACCCGTACCCGCAATATCACGTTTACCAAACGCCACTTGCGGTAGCCAGTAACCTTCTTCCCACAGACGAAGTTTAAAATCGAAAGATTTATCTTTGTATGACTGATCGCCGCTGAAATCTTCCCACTGGCTATATTTGCGCGTGCGCACATCCGTATAACGAATAGTTCCTTCCAGCCACGGGAACAGCGCTATGGACGTGGAGTAGAAACGGTATTGGTCGTTATCCCGGTAGTTGACGCTAAATTCACCTTCCGGCGCGATGCGTGCATTAGGCATCTGCAACAATCCTGTGCCGCCAAAGTCTGATTGCGATGAACCCAGCGGATCCGGGTAGGTAAACACTTCTGCATGACAGGCACTGGAGACAGCAATAGCCAGGCAGCTTAAAAGATAAGAGTTCTTCTTCATCAGTCAGGAACACGTTGCGTTAAAACAGACACAATCTGGTCATTTAAATCAGCATACTTTTTGGGCAGAACATGTGCGGAAAAACCCAACCAAAGCTGGCTGCCTGGCGGTGGTTCCACATGCCTTTTATTCCACAGAGCGACAGGGGCGACGACAGTCTCACCCTCAGGCATAATAACGATAACGTTATTCTTGTCTGCGCCTGCCAGACGGGTATGATCTTGTAGATAATCGGTAACACTATGGCCCGTCTGCCAGGGCAGTTGCCCAGCCCCGGAAACAGCGCCCAGCAGAGTGATAGTCACCGGACGCTGTACGGTATAGAGCGTATAGTCACCGACCAGTGGGGGATTGCTGTTCTCATCGACTCGCACAAAATCAGGGTCCAGTTTGACCGGTAAGCGGCCAGTGATATTGAGATTGAGCAACTGCTGGCGCACGAATTTAATCGTGGTCGCCACATCATCATCAGCTTCTGCTTCCCAGGAAGTCAGTTGTGCCATGACATGTTGATAGTCTTTAATCGCTTTGTTTTTTGCTGCGGAGTCGGTCAATAGAGCTCCAGGCCACCAGAGGCGATCGCGCAACTGCGGTTGTGTCACCAACTGGACAACATTCTCCACGGGGCCAACGGAAAGTGTCTGTTGTTCGCCAGGTAGATAAATAGTCACCGTTCCTTGCGCAAAGGCATGGGGCGTCATCACGTAAAGTACGCTGGCAATGAAATACGACTGTAATTTATTCATGGTGCGGGTTTAAGAAACGTCATTTCCACGGGAATTACCCCTGCGCCTAACATTTGCCGACTTTGACGAACCTGGCCAGTAGCCGAATCGACCCAGAATGTGTTCTGCCATTGCTTTTCCGGTTGCGTAGACGTTACGTCTTCCTGCCAGACATTGCATAACACATCGCGACCCGCAATATTCAGCGTCTCCAGTCCAACAAAGGAAAAAGTAGAGCTGACGGTCGCAGAGCGAAAATGGTTGTCTTCACTCCAGAGAATTTCTCGTGTCCAGCGACTGCCATCTTTTAATGCCAGCGCGTTACGCAGAGGATCCTGCCAGGAATTTGTCACTTCCAGCAGATTATTATTAAGTTTGACGGTTTTTAAAAGACGTCCATTGTGGGTAACCAACATGGCGTTATCCTGGGATAACCATTTGCTTTTTTCTTGTTCTATATATCCCAGCACCACAAATATTCGTTGCCCATTATTCAGGCGTAAATACATGGTGGAATAAGGCAACGCCTGGATGTGTTGATCCGCTACGATGATATCCTGATTATCGAGAATGCTGGCACGAAATGTATCGACCATACTTTGCTGGCTGTGAGTACATCCCACCAGAAATAGTGCGAATATCGATAAAATAAGAGGGCGCACCTTTAATCCTTGAAAGGTTAATTTAAAAAATGCAAATCTCTAAAACCCGGTGGGAATATCGCAACCGGGCATTATTTAACTTAAGTTTCGACGATTTCAGGCAGAATTAACGCGTAGTAGACGTCGTGGTCGAAGTATTGTGAGAACCGCCGTCGCCATTGTCGTTTGCTGCTACTACTGCCAGGGTCGCTACACCAACAGCCGTTGCCACACCTACAGCAGTTGCTGTGCCGATAGCGCCAGCAGCCACGCCGCCAGTGGTTGCGGCAGTTGTTGTTGCGCCGGTAGTGGTCGCCGTTGTGCCAGTAGTACCAGTCGTTGTCGTGCTCGCCTCGGCTGCGTTTTCTGCTCCAGGTGCAGCAAACGCAGCTGGCGTCGTCAACATGAAGGCCATAAAGATTGCAGAAAGCTTGTGTTTCATAACTTTTCCTTTATTCATCGCATGAACAATACGTACGCTTGAGATCAGGATTGTCAACTTTGAGTATAACATCCTTGTGGAACCTCCCTTTCCACATACAGCCGGCACAATAAACCGCGAGTGGGAAAGGCGCGCAAAGGGAAATATAAGGTTGTTAACGATTCCCCTCTGGAAATACGACTTGCGAGCATAAGATAAATCTCAGAAAAATACAAATTAAAGATAAGAAAATTGTTAAGAAAGCCACTAATTATTGCTGATGATATAGTTACGCGCAGTATTATAATCGCGAATTAAATGGCGTTTATAGCTATTAGCCGCGGACAGGTTCGGTTTATTGTATTAATTACATGGAGGAAATATAACTCAGGTTACAATGCAGTTATTGATTGTTTGGCTATATAAATAGAAACAAATCAGAATTCAGAGCCATATTAAGAGAGATAAACATTTGCCGCTGTTGGTCCACGCAGGCCATTAACGCGGCAAAACTCTACGCGTAACCCTGGTATAAGTACTTCTGCGTCGCGGGGGCTGAATGCGGAAATATGGACCTGGACTTCTTTACGACCGTCGGAGGGGATGATGAATCCTTTGCCGCTTTTGCGATCAAAGGTTTTGACAATTCCTGTCATTTTACGGGACAAACAAATTCCTTACTAAAAATACTGCGCTGCACTATACGGTTTTAAAAAAATAAAGCCAGCGATATTTAAGACCGCCGGACGGCTAAAATAAATTTGCTTAATTATGTGTATCATGCGTTAATAGCTGCGTCGGTTTGAAAGACAGACAGCATACAAAGTAGTTTACTAAAGCAGTTCTCATTATCAGGCATTATCCCCTTCTTTTGAGTCTCTCTCCTGAACACTAAGTAGTTTCTGTATTAAAGCCCTGTTTGCCGAAAGGCCCAAAATGAAGGAAGTAAAATATGTCTAATAAAATGACTGGTTTAGTAAAATGGTTTAACGCAGATAAAGGTTTTGGCTTTATCACTCCTGATGATGGCAGCAAGGACGTCTTCGTTCATTTCACCGCCATCCAGAGCAATGAATTCCGCACTCTGAATGAAAATCAGAAAGTCGAATTTTCTATTGAGCAGGGGCAACGTGGTCCCTCGGCAGCGAACGTTGTTGCGCTCTAAGGTTGCCGTTATTACTCAACATCTCCATTTCCGCTGTCCATGTTGTCATGGTTCACAGTACCGCACATCGGCATTCGATGTGACGGAGCGAAATCCTTTGGGAGCTAAGTGTATTTTCTGTAAATCGACGATGATCACCTTTGATAACGTTGCTTTACAAATACGCACAGACCATGCGCCACTGGATTTCACAAAATAATATCAGGCTCCCTCGCGGAGCCTTTTTTATATCTTCTGTTTGCACTCATCCCTGTATGCATATTGAGCGATAACCTACTGATTATTGAATCTTTCAGGCAGATAGCTTATAACTTTTGTTACCTGAACAGGGAACCAACACCTTACTGGCGTGTTGCTGCCTTTTAAGACCAGAAGAGGTTAACAGTGAATATTGAAGAGCTAAAAAAACAAGCCGAAACAGAAATCTCCGACTTTATTGCGCAAAAAATCACCGAGTTAAACAAGAGCACAGGGAAAGAAGTCTCTGAAATTCGCTTCACCGCGCGGGAGAAAATGACCGGGCTTGAAGGCTATGACGTCAAAATTCAAATAATGTGATTTTGTGGACATCACCCCAGCACGAGGTGATGTTCCGCTTGTCACTCTGTTAATGACCAATCATTGCCGCCCGTGGAATTAAGCGTCGGTACAATTCCTCTGGCACCGGGCTTTGCCATACACCTGCATACATCGCGTAACCAATCACCGCGAACATAATTCCCAATATCAGTAGTGTTATTAGCCAGCCAGATAACGCAAAAGCTTTTTTATTTATCGCGGGGTTTCGCAGCGAAAAAGTTAATGTTGAGGCGACCGGGCATGACTCGATGCAGGTCATACAGCCGGTACATTCCACCGTTCTAACCTGGATTAATTTATCGACAGGGATCCGTGACGGACAATTATTTGCGCATTTGCCGCAGTCGATACAACTTTCGGCATTGCGACGAATCTTAAACGGCGATAATAGCGAAACCAGTCCCATTAACGCGCCATACGGGCAGAGATAACGACACCAGGCATGGCGAATAAACAGGCTGGCAATCAGCAAAACGATCACGCTGATTAACGTCGCTGTCCCCATATGACGAAAGAAATCGAGCATTTTAACATCCATCACCACGCTGTAGGGCGATAGCATAAAATAGTGAATCGCCTGAGCGGGCATGAATAACGCGATATAGAGAAAAAAACTCAACAGCAGATATTTCACCGCACGCAGAGGAATATCCAGCCAGAGAGGAAGGGCAAATTGCCGACCAAACAGTTTTTTCCCCAGATCGCCAATTAACTCAGATAGCGTACCAACCGGGCATAGCCACGAGCAAAAGGCTTTTTTCAGCAGCAAGCTGATAATGATAAAAGCGACCAGCAACAGCATCGCGGCGGCGTGCACGGAAGGTAACTGGCCTGTTTCAAGGCTGTATTTCAGATTCATCAGACCGGCAATAGGGAGCCAGCCTTCAATACCACCTGGCCTTGCGATAAAAGGCGTACTACCTGCCGTTTCGTAATAGCGCACCCAATACCAGAAGGTGATGGCAATATAAATATTGATTGCCAGCAGTAATAATTGCGTCGCTTTACGCCAGGTCGTGGCATTGCGCCAGTCATTCCACGGTAATTTACCGCCCGTTGTGCCTGGCCGCCGCTGCCAGCGGATTCTTTTTTTCTCAGCCATGATTTTGCCAGTCCATTAAGTTGCATGCTAAATGCTACTATTCTAAGTCTTCTTATCTGGCTGATATTGATTCAAATCGCGTTCAGGTCTTTCTTATTCAACCACTCTTCCAGAGCCGCGATACTGCGTGTAATTTCTTCGCGCGGCAGGAGAGCGGCTAATGGTTCCCGCTCAAGTTGCCCGCACAACTGGCTGGCACTGCGCATTCCCAGACTGGCGCAACTACTTTTTAGCTGGTGCGCAGCGCGTTTGATTTTCTCGCTGTCGTGTCTGGCGCGAGCAGTATCTATTTCATCAAGAAGCGGCAGGGTATGTTGTTTAAATAATGTCAGCCATTCGTGGATCTTATCCGCTCCCATTAACTGTGCATCTTCATTGAGTTGCGATACATCCAGCGGCTGATCGTTATTTTTTTGCTGGTGGAGATAGTGCGCCAGTAACTGACCGAGCACTTCACGCGGCACCGGTTTAGGGATAATTCCGCGAAATAGCGAACTGGTACGCTGGCGCAACGTTTCGTCGATGACATGGGCGCTAAAGCCAATCAAAACCAGCGACGGATATTGCAGCGAAAGTTGCCTGGCAAGTGTAATGCCGTCGATATCCGGCAGATCAAAATCCACCAGCGCGGCAGCAAACGATTCACTATTTTGCAGCGTCTCTAAAGCCTGCGTGGCATTTCCAACGGCAGTGACCTGAGCACCACTGGTGTTCAGTATCTCGATGGTAATACGCTGCGTTAGCGGGTTATCTTCAATTAACAGCAAGCGTAAACCATCCAGATGCACCGCCTGATTGACTATTTTAGGTGCTGGCGCGGTGGCAACGCGTAACGGTAACCGTAAGCAAAAACAGCTTCCAACCCCCGGCGTGCTTGTGGCGATCAGTTCGCCGCCCATCGCCTGGGCCAGGCTGGTACTGATGGTCAACCCCAGTCCACTGCCGCCGCGTTTACCACTCACCTGAACAAATGGCTGGAAGATATCAGCCAGTTTCGCGGGATCAATACCACAGCCGCTGTCTTCCACTTCGACCAGCCATTGTTCGCCATCAGTGCGGCTACGCAGGACAATCTGCCCCTCGTCAGTGAAACGCAGGGCATTACTCAACAAATTGGTAATAACCTGGCGAATACGTCGCGGATCACCCATTAACGCGGTCGGTACATCGTCGGAAATTTCCGTTGCCAGTCGAATCGGACGACCTTTCACCCGCCCGCTCATTAATTGCAGGGTACTTTCCAGCAGCGGGCGTGGTTCATACGGTTCATCGCTGACCGAGACATTCTTGCCACCTGCTTCGATAGCCGAATAATCGAGAATATCGTTAAGGATGGTCAGCAATGATTCGCCAGAATCGGTAATTGCCCGCAAATCATCACGCTGGGCGTTAAGCGCCGGGTTATCCGCCAGCAGTTGAGCGGTGCCGAGAATGCCGTACAGCGGAGTGCGGATCTCATGGCTCATTGCCGCCAGAAACGCCGATTTTGCCTGACTGGCTTTTTCTGCTTCTGCCCGTGCCAGCCGGTGTTCTACTACCAGTTCCTGCAATTCGGCAGTGCGCGCTTTGACCTGCGCTGCCAGTTGTTCGCGGTGGCGATTAAGCGCATGAACACTACTGCGAAAAGCATCCATCAGCCGCCCGATGGTATCCAGCTCCCGCACGCCAGCGGTTTCCGGGAAAGGGGAGTCGATATCGCCGTCCAGCAGGCGTTGCAGTGCCTGCGTTTGTTCGGCAAGTGGGCGCGTGACTGAACGATAAACCACGCGCCAGAGGATCAGAATCAAAGAGCAAAGGGAAACGACGCCCAGGAGTAGCAGGCTGTATTGCCCTCGTTCACTGGCTTTTTCCAGATGAGTGAGTCCACTTTGGTTGCGTTGCTCAATAGTGTCAACCAGTTGGCTGACTTCGCTACTAAACTGTGCGAACTGGGCGATGTTATTTTGGGCGAGAGTTTGCAGACGATTGCTGATTTCATTGTCCTGCTGATAAAGCGCCAGTAAATCGCTATAACGATGAATGATTTCTAAGGATTGTGCCACCCGTGTGCACACACCCGGATCTTCAATGCGTATTTGCCGACGTTGTAGAATTTTCACTGCATTATTGAGTTGATTTTCCAACGTTGGCGCATCTTTCTGGATCTGCTCCAGCCTCAGAGTCATCACCATTTGCTGCACCCGCAGGGCGCTGAGACGCAGTTCATTCATTTGGTTAACGTACTCAAGATCGATATCAATCAGCCGATCGAGCGCACTTTCGGCAGCCTGGTGTTGATGACGTTCGATCAAATCATAAATCCCGGCTTGAGTGGCTCCGGCAGAGGTCGCAGCGTTATTCGCCTGACCTTGCGCCATACGTGCGATCGCATCAGCGGCAGCGACAATTTGCTGACTGAGTTGTTGCTGTTGCTGGCGCAGTTGCAAACGCTGCCCCACCAGTTCGCCTTGCTGACGTAACGAACGGGAGATCTCCTGCTCCTGTTGTTCAATCGCAGAGGTGTCGAAACCTTGTTCCCGTAACGCTTGCAACAACGCGTTAATCTTCAGGCTTTGCGCGGTGAGCATTCGCCCCTGTGCCTGCCACATCTTTTCGTTATCGGCACTGGTCAGGTTCTGCGCGGCGAAAAGTTCCCAGGCGCTGGCTTCGCTCAACTGACGCGCCATATTCATGGTAGGAATCAATGCCTGAGTATTGGCTTTTTCTACCTGGCTGACAAAACGCAGGTTGTACCATCCCACCAGAGTACTGGTCAGGGTTAGCAACGCCATCAGGGCAAAGCCCATCCAGAGTCTTCGGGTCAGGGTTAAATTCACAGTTGGTGCACTTTAGGTGAATAAGTTGTATATTTAAAATCTCTTTAATTATCAGTAAATTAATGTAAGTAGGTCATTATTAGTCAAAATAAAATCATTTGTCGATTTCAATTTTGTCCCATTCCCGTCCACGGCTGTCCCTATACCGCGCCGCCATTGAATCTGATTTATGCCCGAGAAGACGTTGAGCAAACTTATCGCCAATCTGGTTCCGGTATAGCCTCGCTGACAGGCTACGCAGTTCATGGA
Organism: Escherichia sp. 20412-1; assembly: GCF_003027595.1. Taxonomy (NCBI): domain Bacteria; kingdom Pseudomonadati; phylum Pseudomonadota; class Gammaproteobacteria; order Enterobacterales; family Enterobacteriaceae; genus Escherichia; species Escherichia sp. 20412-1. The sequence continues at coordinate 98,415 of NZ_PYQM01000016.1, forward strand.
ATGTTGGCGGGTTTCCATCAAATGAGAGGCCAGATGCATTTCTCGCCTTTGTAAAATACTTTGATACTGTTTTCGGGGAAAGCGGATCGTGATGCTTTGATGCGATTATAGTTTCACTGCTGCTGGCCTCCCTGCATTTCTGTAGTGTATCAGCCAATGAGATATTGAGCGCGTCAATCGTTAGCGTTAGCGGAATGGCGAGTTTAGCCCCTGTTTTACTCTGTTTAATGTGAAGATGGTTGTCGTTTATGTCTGACCATTTCATTCTGCACAAATCGCCGACTCTCTGCCCTGTAACGACGGCCAAATCCATCGCCAGCCTTAGCCAGATAGGGAGAGGTTCGGCTGCATGGTAAATCTCGACATACTCATTAGCTGTCAGCCTTGAGCGCCTTACTTCTGACTTTGCTGTACGGGTTGCTGTTACCGGATTCGTTGCCACATGCCCCTCGGCTATTGCTTCACGAAAAACGTCAACAAGGGTTGACCTGATTAATTTTGCGGAAGCTGCTTTACCTTCTGCTACGTAGGTGTTTAGCATTGCTGCCACTTCTTTCGTTGATATGTCAGTGAGCGGTTTGTCCGGCAATTTTCTTCGGATTGCCCTGATTTTGCTGGCGTAGTCGAGTAGAGTTTTCGGCCTGATCCCCCTTTCGGTGTGAAGTGGTCAACAAAAACTGGCCACCGAGTTAGAGTTTTTCCAGTATCGATTTTCCGATTCGTTTGGGGGTAATCCACCGTTATATTCGTGCGGTCTTAGTGCGCTGTAATATCCAACGATATAGT
>NZ_PYQM01000017.1:0-84013 GCF_003027595.1 Escherichia sp. 20412-1
TCTGCGTTTCTCCGGTCCTAAGACATCAATCATCTGTTCTCCAATGACTAGTCTAAAAACTAGTATTAAGACTATCACTTATTTAAGTGATATTGGTTGTCTGGAGATTCTGGGGGCTAGTCTAATCCATCAAAGGGCATCTCATTCTTAATAGATTTATTAAGATCATCTTTCCAGAGAGACCTTTCATCAGGAATTAAGGAGGTTTCATTGCTTTAATGAACCTTTTGGATTAAGGGAAAACACCCTAGGATCCAATATCCACACTGCATTTGCGTTGTTTTAAGATGAGGCATTAATAAACGTTTGGAATTGTGACAGAGTGCAAATTCAGACACATAAAAAATTGTCATCGCTTGCATTGCACAGGTTTCTGGCCGAACTTATAACTATTAATTACGAAGCGCAAAAAAAATAATATTTCCTCAATTTCCACAGTGAAGTGATTAACTATGCTGATTCCGTCAAAATTAAGTCGTCCGGTTCGACTCGACCATACTGTGGTTCGTGAGCGCCTGCTGGCTAAACTTTCCGGCGCGAACAACTTCAGGCTGGTGCTGATCACAAGTCCTGCGGGTTACGGAAAGACAACACTCATATCCCAATGGGCGGCAGGAAAAAACGATTTGGGCTGGTACTCGCTTGATGACGGCGATAACCAGCAAGAACGTTTCGCCAGCTATCTGATTGCCGCCGTGCAACAGGCAACCAGCGGGCACTGCGTCATCAGTGAAACAATGACGCAAAAACGGCAGTATGCCAGCCTGACGTCACTGTTTGCCCAGCTCTTCATTGAACTGGCGGAATGGCATAGCCCACTTTTCCTGGTGATAGACGATTACCATCTGATCACCAATCCGGTTATCCACGAATCCATGCGCTTCTTCATTCGCCATCAACCAGAAAATCTCACCCTGGTGGTGCTGTCACGCAATCTTCCGCAATTGGGCATTGCCAATCTGCGCGTACGTGAACAACTATTAGAAATTGGCAGCCAGCAACTGGCGTTTACCCATCAGGAAGCCAAGCAGTTTTTTGATTGTCGTCTGTCATCACCGATTGAAGCGACCGAAAGCGGTCGGATTTGCGATGATGTGTCCGGTTGGGCGACGGCGTTGCAGCTAATCGCGCTCTCTGCGCGGCAAAATACCCACTCGGCCCATAAATCAGCGCGCCGTCTGGCGGGCATCAATGCCAGCCATCTTTCTGATTATCTGGTCGATGAAGTGCTAGATAACGTTGATCTGGCGACACGCCATTTCCTGCTAAAAAGCGCCATTTTGCGCTCAATGAATGATGCGCTAATCACCCGCGTGACCGGCGAAGAAAACGGGCAAATGCGTCTTGAAGAAATTGAGCGCCAGGGGCTGTTTTTGCAACGGATGGATGATACTGGCGAATGGTTCTGCTATCACCCGCTGTTTGGTAACTTCCTGCGCCAACGCTGCCAGTGGGAGCTGGCGGCGGAGCTGCCAGAAATCCACCGTGCCGCCGCAGAAAGCTGGATGGCACAAGGCTTTCCCAGCGAAGCTATTCATCATGCGCTGGCGGCAGGCGATGCTTTGATGTTGCGCGATATTTTGCTTAATCACGCCTGGAGCCTGTTCAACCATAGTGAACTGTCGCTGCTGGAAGAGTCACTCAAAGCCCTGCCGTGGGACAGTCTGCTGGAAAATCCACAGTTGGTGTTATTGCAGGCCTGGTTGATGCAAAGCCAACATCGCTACGGCGAAGTGAACACCCTGCTGGCGCGAGCCGAACACGAGCTCCAGGACATCAGAGAAGGCACCATGCATGCAGAGTTCAACGCCCTGCGCGCCCAGGTGGCCATTAACGACGGTAATCCGGAAGAAGCCGAACGACTGGCAAAACTGGCTCTGGAAGATCTGCCTCCGGGTTGGTTCTATAGCCGCATTGTTGCGACCTCTGTGCTTGGCGAAGTGTTGCACTGTAAAGGTGAGCTGACCCGCTCGCTGGCATTAATGCAACAAACTGAGCAGATGGCGCGTCAGCACGATGTCTGGCACTACGCCTTGTGGAGTCTGATTCAGCAAAGCGAAATTCTGTTTGCTCAAGGATTCCTGCAAACTGCGTGGGAAACGCAGGAAAAAGCGTTCCAGTTGATTAACGAACAGCATCTGGAACAGTTGCCGATGCATGAATTTTTAGTACGTATCCGCGCGCAACTGTTATGGGCATGGGCACGGCTGGATGAAGCCGAAGCCTCGGCGCGTAGTGGAATTGAAGTCTTATCGTCTTATCAGCCACAGCAACAGCTCCAGTGTCTGGCAATGTTAATTCAATGTTCGCTGGCTCGTGGCGATCTGGATAACGCCCGTAGCCAACTTAACCGCCTGGAAAACCTGCTGGGGAATGGCAAATATCACAGCGACTGGATCTCTAACGCCAACAAAGTTCGCGTTATTTACTGGCAGATGACCGGCGATAAAGCCGCCGCAGCAAACTGGTTGCGCCATACTGCGAAGCCGGAGTTTGCCAATAACCACTTCCTGCAAGGTCAATGGCGCAACATTGCCCGTGCACAAATCTTGCTGGGCGAGTTTGAACCTGCGGAAATTGTCCTCGAGGAACTCAACGAAAACGCCCGCAGTCTGCGGTTGATGAGCGACCTGAACCGCAACCTGCTTTTACTCAATCAGTTGTACTGGCAGGCAGGGCGGAAAAGTGACGCCCAGCGCGTATTGCTGGACGCATTAAAACTGGCGAATCGCACAGGATTTATCAGTCACTTTGTCATCGAAGGCGAAGCCATGGCGCAGCAGTTACGCCAACTGATTCAGCTCAATACGCTGCCGGAACTGGAACAGCACCGCGCGCAGCGTATTTTGCGGGAAATAAACCAACATCACCGGCATAAGTTCGCTCACTTTGACGAGACCTTTGTCGAACGTCTGCTAAATCACCCGGAAGTGCCGGAACTTATCCGTACCAGCCCGCTGACCCAACGCGAATGGCAGGTGCTGGGGCTGATTTACTCCGGTTACAGCAATGAACAAATTGCGGGCGAACTGGAAGTGGCAGCGACCACCATCAAAACGCATATCCGCAATCTGTATCAGAAACTCGGCGTTGCCCACCGTCAGGCTGCGGTACAGCACGCACAGAAACTGCTGAAGATGATGGGATATGGGGTGTAAGTTTGGTCAGATAACATTCCTGCTCCGACTTACATCCCTGCATTATTCAACGCTAACTCGCGTTACATCGTCTGTTTCAGTCAGAGTAAACCGCACAGGTAAGAACCGTTCCACCACCGCGATATTGGTCAGCAGATGGCATGAGGGATGCGCGACCGTAAACGCCCCCGCACCCGCCAACGCCATGGGCAACACCAGTTGATCTGCGAGATATTCACCTACTGCCGCCGGACTTGTCAGGTAACGTTTCACTTCTTTAACCAACTGCGCTGCTACCACTTCGGCACTGACGCGCTTTTCACCGACGGCAAAAAAGCGTTCGGTAATATTTTCGCTTTCCACTTCTAGCGAGACGGTATTTCCCGGTCCCTGCTCACGCGGCAAGAGATGGATATTCTGCTCATACAGCGAAAAACTGGCTGCCAGCGCAACGAGTTCACGTTCTCCGACATGCCGCGGCACACCAGCTAATAATACTTCGCCGCGTAATCGCATAACGGTGCCCCGCTCGCCCAGTTGTAACGCGTTTAGTGATGCCACGGGCGTGACTTCCGCTACCACCACACCGCCTCCGGCAGGGTAAAAACCGTGGCGTAACAGCGTGGTTTGCTGATGAATCCCCATTTGTGCCAGCAGAGGTTCCAGCACGCGGCAGATAAAACCCGCGGGCGGCGCCGACGGGTTTTCGGTGCCACCGCTGACTTCTACGCGAGAAGGTCCATCGGCAAACCACAGCGCAGGCAGCACCGTTTGTAGCACCAGCATGCAGCTTCCGGCACTGCCGATAGCAAAGCGATAATCGCCGCCACGCACATTACCGGGCCGGAAGACCAGGCGCTGCGAACCCAGTTCCGCGCCGTCTACTATAGCTCCGCAAATTTCCGTCGCCGCCTTTACCGCGGTCAGATGCTGGCGCAACAGCCCCGGTTTCGCCCGTCCGGCACGAATGCCTGTGATGGTAAACGGCTTACCGGTTATCATCGACAGACTTAACGCCGAGCGCAGGATCTGCCCGCCGCCTTCGCCCTGTGCACCATCCAGCGCAATCATCCTTTTCATCATTTATCCTTTTACGCACACCACCTGACGCAGGGTGTAGACGACTTCCACCAGATCGCTTTGTGCTGCCATTACTGCATCAATGTCCTTATACGCCATTGGGATTTCGTCGATCACCTCGGCATCTTTACGGCATTCCACATGCGCTGTAGCACGGATCTGATCTTCCACACTAAACAGTTTTTTCGCTTTGGTACGGCTCATCACGCGACCAGCACCGTGGCTGCATGAGCAGAAAGACTCTTCATTTCCCAGCCCACGCACGATAAAGCTTTTCGCCCCCATCGACCCAGGAATAATTCCGTACTGCCCGGCACGCGCAGACACCGCGCCTTTCCGCGTCACATAGATCTCTTCGCCAAAGTGCAGCTCTTTTTGCACATAGTTGTGGTGGCAGTTGATCTCTTCCATTGCCAGCGTTTGCGGCTGTCTCACCGTTTTATGCGTAATGCTCTGCAACGCCGATACCACGTTTTCCATCATCGCATCACGGTTGAGGCTGGCAAAAAGCTGCGCCCAGGCCACTGCTTTCAGGTAATCGTCAAAATATTCCGTTCCTTCAAGGAAGTACGCGAGATCACGTGACGGCAACGTTTCAAGCTGTTCCTGCATCTCTTTTTGCGCCAGGTCGATAAAGTAAGTTCCGATGGCGTTACCAATTCCGCGTGAACCGGAGTGCAGCATAATCCACACCCGATCCGCCTCATCAAGGCAGATTTCAATAAAGTGGTTACCCGTTCCCAGCGTTCCCAGGTGTTTATAGTTATTGGTATTCAGGAAACGCGAGTATTTTTGCGTTAACCACTGATAACCGGCTTCCAACCCGGCCCATTTAACATCGACGTTAACAGGCGGATTTTCCCATGCACCTTTATCACGTTTACAACGCCCGGTAGTACGCCCGTGTGGCACGGCAGTTTCAATTGCCTGACGCAGCTCCGCCAGGTTTTCAGGCAAGTCTGCCGCCGTTAACGCGGTACGCAGTGCGTTCATTCCACAGCCGATATCCACGCCCACCGCCGCCGGAATAATCGCCCCTTTGGTCGGGATCACGCTACCAATGGTGGAACCTTTCCCCAGGTGCACATCGGGCATCACCGCAATATGCTTGAAAATAAACGGCATCTTCGCCGTATTTATCAGTTGCTGGCGCGCATCGTCTTCTACCGGCACGCCTTTGGTCCACATTTTTACCGGGGCATTTTCAGTGGTCAGTAATTCGTAATTCATTTTCTTTTTCTCGTTTCGTTGTTTGCTGTCCTGATAATTGCAACCGTCGTGCCAGAAAATTAAATCAGCAGATTAAATCTATAATTAATTGTTTTTATTTAATTAAAAGTACAAAGTCCGTATACGGAGATTTTCTATAAAGCCACTTAACCGATAATGAAATATCGTCTTTTATAAGGATATCTAAGATGCGTAAAACAGTGGCTTTTGGTTTTGTCGGAACCGTACTGGATTATGCCGGGCGCGGTAGCCAACGCTGGTCGAAATGGCGGCCGACACTCTGTTTATGCCAGCAAGAATCATTGGTGATTGATCGACTGGAATTATTACACGACGCCCGCTCACGCTCGCTGTTTGAAACGCTTAAACGCGATATCGCCAGCATTTCACCAGAAACGCAGGTTGTAGGTGTAGAAGTGGAACTCCATAATCCGTGGGATTTCGAAGAGGTCTACGCCTGCCTGCATGATTTCGCCCGTGGTTACGCTTTTCAACCTGATAAAGAAGACTATTTAATTCACATCACCACTGGCACCCACGTAGCGCAAATTTGCTGGTTTTTGCTGGCAGAAGCGCGTTACCTGCCCGCCCGACTGGCGCAAACTTCCCCGCCGCGTAAGAAAGAACAGCCGGATAGCGCAGGCGCAGTGACGATTATCGATCTCGATTTAAGCCGTTATAACGCTATCGCCAGCCGCTTTGCCGAAGAACGCCAGCAAACGCTCGATTTTCTTAAGTCGGGCATCGCCACGCGTAACCCACACTTCAACCGCATGATTGAACAGATCGAAAAAGTAGCGATTAAATCCCGCGCGCCAATCCTGCTTAATGGCCCGACCGGCGCGGGCAAGTCGTTTCTGGCACGACGCATCTTCGAATTAAAACAGGCACGGCATCAGTTTAGCGGCGCGTTTGTTGAAGTGAACTGCGCCACGCTGCGCGGTGATACCGCCATGTCGGCGCTGTTTGGTCATGTGAAAGGTGCGTTCACCGGCGCGAGAGACGCGCGGGAAGGGTTATTACGCAGCGCCAACGGCGGCATGTTGTTTCTTGATGAAATTGGCGAACTGGGCGCAGATGAACAAGCCATGTTGCTGAAAGCCATTGAAGAGAAAACTTTTTATCCGTTTGGCAGCGATCGCCAGGTGAGTAGCGATTTTCAGCTTATCGCCGGAACGGTGCGCGATTTGCGCCAGTTGGTCGCTGAAGGGAGATTTCGTGAAGACCTGTATGCGCGGATAAATCTCTGGACCTTCACTCTGCCAGGACTACGCCAGCGTCAGGAGGATATTGAGCCTAACCTGGATTATGAAGTGGAGCGCCACGCCTCACTCACCGGCGATAGCGTGCGTTTTAACACCGAAGCGCGGCGCGCATGGCTGGCTTTTGCGACATCCCCCCAGGCAACATGGCGCGGTAATTTTCGCGAACTTTCTGCCAGTGTTACGCGTATGGCGACGTTTGCCAATAGCGGACGCATCACTCTGGAAGCTGTGGAAGATGAGATTCGCCGTCTGCGCTATAACTGGCAGGAGAGTCGCCCTTCGGCACTTACGACGTTGCTGGGCGCAGAGGTGGAGAACATCGATCTCTTCGACCGAATGCAACTGGAAAACGTGATTGCCATTTGTCGCCAGGCAAAATCGCTTTCCGCCGCCGGACGTGAACTTTTTGACGTTTCGCGCCAGGGCAGAGCCAGCGTTAATGACGCGGATCGGCTACGCAAATACCTGGCGCGTTTTGGTCTGACGTGGGAATCGGTACTGACTCAGCACAGTTCCAGTTGAATATGATGGTCCGTCAGCACCTGCATCACCCCCGCAGGCGGCATGGTGTCGGTGTAAACGGCATCGACCATGCTGATGCTGCCCATGTTTACCATCGCATTACGGCCAAATTTTGAGTGATCGACAACCAGCATAACGTGGCGCGAGTTCTCAATAATGGCGCGTTTGGTGCGAACTTCATGGTAATCGAACTCCAGTAACGAGCCGTCGCTGTCAATGCCGCTGATCCCAAGAATGCCGAAATCGAGGCGGAACTGAGAGATAAAATCCAGGGTCGCTTCGCCAATGATCCCGCCATCGCGGCTACGCAATTCACCACCGGCGAGAATAATGCGGAAATCTTCTTTCACCATCAGCGTATTAGCGACATTGAGATTGTTGGTGACAATGCGCAAATTGCTGTGATTGAGCAGCGCGTGCGCCACCGCTTCCGGCGTGGTGCCGATATCAATAAACAGCGTCGAACCGTTGGGGATCTGCTCGGCCACTTTACGAGCGATACGCTCTTTTTCTTCGGTCTGGGTAGCTTTGCGATCATGCCATGGCGTGTTAACCGAACTGGAAGGCAGCGCCGCGCCGCCATGATGGCGCAGGATCAGGTTCTGTTCCGCCAGTTCATTGAGGTCACGGCGAATAGTCTGCGGGCTGACGGAAAAATGCTCTACCAGCTCTTCGGTGCTGACATAGCCCTGCTGCTTAACCAGTTCGATAATACCGTTGTGTCGTTGTGTTTGTTTCATTTATAAATCCCTGGAATTATTTTCGTTTTCGCGCATTGAGCGAATCAACAAAAGCCATCGCTAAACCCACGGCTAACCCGGCGATGTGTGCTCCATTCGCCATCGACATCCCAAACAAATCAAACCATCCGGCAACAATCCAGATCAGCGCAAAGATGATTAACCCACGTTGCAGGTAAATACCGCTTTGTGGATCGCGCTCGCCGCGTAGCCAGACGTAGCCCATCAGTGCATAAACCACACCGGAAAGCCCGCCAAACCACGGCCCACTGAACTTTTGCTGCACATAGCCGCTTAGCAGGGCGCTGATGAGAGTAATGACTATCAGCTTACCGCTACCGAGGCGTTTTTCCACTGCGCCACCGAGATACCACCACCAGAGCAGGTTAAAGAGGATATGCATCAGCGAGAAGTGCATTAACGCATGCGTGAAGTAGCGCCAGAACTCAAATTTCAGCGTCGGATCGAATGGCCAGGCCAGCCATAACATCACTTCCTGATCGCCAAGAATTTGCATGGCGATAAACACCAGCACGCAGGCAATCATCACTACCCAGGTGACCGGGCCTGCACGTTCACGCAAAGTGGCAAAGAAAGGAAAACGGCGATAGTGCAGGCCACTACCGGTATGACCTGACTGCCAACTGGCGGCGAGATAACGCGGGTCTGCCGGGTTTTCGAGAAAACGCGCCAGCTCTGCCCGCACGCGTTCGGCCTGGGATTCATCCGCCAGCCAGACATCGCTTTGGTTATGTTGTTGAATCGTGAGGATAACGCCCTGTGTCGCCATGTAATCAACAAATGCCTGCGCCACGCGGGGGTTAGCAAAAGAGGTAATCATCAACATCGTTGCTGTCGCTTATTCCACACAAAAGGGGACAGTATAAAGCGTTACGCGCCGTAAGCCACCTCTGCGGGAAACTGACGCTGCCAGGCTTCAAAGCCACCATCGATACTGTAAACCACATCATAACCCTGTTGCAGCAGATACTGCGCCGCGCCTTTGCTGCTATTACCGTGGTAACACATCACCATTACCGGGGTATCGAAGTCATTTTCGCGCATGAACGCACCCAGCGTGTCATTGGTTAGATGGAAAGCCTGCGCCGCATGCCCCATTGCGAAACTTTGTGGATCGCGAATATCGACCAGCACCGCCTCTTTTTCCTGCAACTTCTGGTGCGCGTCGGCAACGTTAATACATTCGAACTGATCCATGCGTCTCTCTTTCTTTACAAACAAGTGGGCAAATTTATCGCACAGTTTACGTCGGAGCGGCAGATAAACGCCATAATGTTATGCATATCACTCTAAAATGTTTTTTCAATGTTACTCAAAGCGCGTTTGTTTGCTATTATGTTCGATAACGAACATTTATGAGCTTTAACGAAAGTGAATGAGGGCAGCATGGAAACCAAAGATCTGATTGTGATAGGTGGCGGCATCAATGGTGCTGGTATCGCGGCAGACGCCGCTGGACGCGGTTTATCCGTGCTAATGCTGGAAGCGCAGGATCTCGCTTGTGCGACATCTTCCGCCAGTTCAAAACTCATTCACGGTGGCCTGCGTTACCTTGAACACTATGAATTCCGTCTGGTCAGCGAGGCGCTGGCAGAACGTGAAGTGTTGCTGAAAATGGCCCCGCATATCGCTTTCCCAATGCGTTTTCGCCTGCCGCATCGCCCGCATCTGCGTCCCGCGTGGATGATTCGCATTGGTCTGTTTATGTACGATCATTTGGGTAAACGAACCAGCCTGCCGGGATCAACCGGTTTGCGTTTTGGCGCAAATTCAGTATTAAAACCGGAAATTACGCGCGGATTCGAATATTCCGACTGTTGGGTCGACGACGCCCGTCTGGTATTAGCCAACGCCCAGATGGTCGTGCGTAAAGGCGGCGAAGTGCTTACCCGTACTCGTGCCACGTCTGCCCGCCGCGAAAACGGTTTGTGGATTGTGGAAGCGGAAGATATCGATACCGGCAAAAAATATACATGGCAGGCTCGCGGCCTGGTTAACGCCACCGGTCCGTGGGTGAAACAGTTCTTCGACGAAGGAATGCATCTGCCTTCACCTTATGGCATTCGCCTGATCAAAGGCAGCCATATTGTGGTGCCGCGTGTGCATACCCAGAAACAAGCGTACATTCTGCAAAACGAAGATAAACGTATTGTGTTCGTGATCCCGTGGATGGATGAGTTTTCCATCATCGGTACCACCGATGTGGAATACAAAGGCGATCCGAAAGCAGTGAAGATTGAAGAGAGCGAAATAAATTACCTGCTGAAAGTGTATAACGCGCACTTTAAAAAACAGTTAAGCCGTGACGATATCGTCTGGACTTACTCCGGCGTGCGTCCGCTGTGTGATGATGAATCCGACTCACCGCAGGCAATCACTCGTGATTACACGCTCGATATCCATGATGAAAACGGCAAAGCACCGCTGCTGTCGGTATTTGGCGGCAAGCTGACGACCTATCGTAAACTGGCGGAACACGCGCTGGAAAAACTGACGCCGTATTATCAGGGTATTGGCCCGGCGTGGACGAAAGAGAGCGTATTACCTGGTGGAGCCATCGAAGGCGACCGCGACGACTACGCAGCCCGCCTGCGCCGCCGCTATCCGTTCCTGACTGAATCGCTGGCACGTCATTACGCACGTACTTACGGCAGCAACAGCGAACTGCTGCTCGGCAATGCGGAGGCGATAAACGATCTCGGGGAAGATTTCGGTCATGAGTTTTACGAAGCGGAGCTTAAATATCTGGTTGACCACGAATGGGTCCGCCGCGCCGATGACGCTCTGTGGCGTCGCACGAAACAAGGCATGTGGCTGAATGCAGAACAACAATCTCGCATGAGTCAGTGGTTGGTGGAGTATACGCAGCAGAGGTTATCGCTAGCGTCATGATTTAACGTAAGCAGGCTAGGTCAGATTTCAATCTGACCTGAGACTGATGACAAACGCAAAAGCGGCCTGATGCGCTACGCTTATCAGGCCTACGTGGTTTATGCAATATATTGAATTTACATGGTTTTGTAGGCCGGATAAGGCGTTCACGCCGCATCCGGCATGAACAAAGCGCACTAATTCCATTTGGTTGTCCTTTATTATTAACGGACAGTTTAAACTGTCAGGATAAACCTATCCTCTAGATGATATCTATTCAAAATCCGTGCAATAAAAAACTGTGCAAGGCTATTGAGAATGTCAGGGGGTTGTTGATAAATCCATTATTTCATAACGCTCATTCATTAACGCTATGTAGAAACACAGAAATATGGGACTCTATCCATCGTATCATTTCATTATGCCTGAAGCAGACATTCTCACCGTTAATTTTTCCACATAAACCAAAACCATCAAAATAGATATCACATTTTTTATTTTGATATGAAGTGATATTCACGCGCCACCTCAGATTAGTAACATTTTCCTCTTGTTCAGCATAATCCATCTGTAATAGCTCAACAATTTTTTTACTTTCTTTATCATCAAGCTCAGTGATTTCAACCTTGTATTTATAAATTTCATTCAGCCGTCCCTCATCAATTGAAACTGGCGAAGTGTATCCCTGCGGATAATTTATAATCTCTAGTTTATCTACACGATTACCTATGTGGCATAAATCGTTCACTTTGCCTTCGGCAACTGCGGATCCGGCGTAAATCATAAGCAAAACCGTTAAAGCTTTTTCTATTTTTTGTTTCATATTTTATTGAGTAACATTAACAGAGTCGTTTAGCGTTGATTTCTCCCTGTTGCCATCATCACTCCAGTAAATTAATTTATCGATATTATAATCAGGGTAAACTGCATATGATGTTGAAATATTTAACCTGTCCTCAAACGGACTTTTCGCGCTCACTCTCAATAAAACAGAAACTGATGGTCCTCTGACTTGATTCTCTATATCCGGGCAACGAAAAGCATAATATTGGTACAAGTCAAATTCATTTTCTGAATAATACTCAGACAAATTAATTCCGGGGTTAATTTGCTCTCTTTCACAAACTAATGTGTAATGCAGGAAAGGCGGTGAAATACTCTGGTGTGCAGCATTACTCTCAGGAAGAAAGAGTAAGCAACTGCTGATAGGTAATAAAATCTTCATATCCATATCTGCCCCCTGTTTACTTTATTATTTAATATCTGATAACGTTTTATACATCGGCACATATCCCACATCTTCTACCAGGCTCTGCCCTTGTGGCGTTAAAAACCACTCCACCAGTTTTTGTGTTTCTGACGTTGTATTTTCCCGCGTCACCATGAACGCATCGACGATGTACGGATATTTGCCGTTGCGAATGTTTTCCGCAGTCGGCGCAATGCCGTTAATCGCTAATAATTTTATATTCTTATCAGCATTCATTTGCGTGGCGTAATAGCGGAAGGTGTAACCAATTGCGTTGTTTGTATTACGGTATTCGGCAACGACTTTAATCATTCCTTCCATCACACTTGCTACTTCTGTTTCCTGCGGAGAGATCATGCGGATATTTTTCATGACCTGTGATTGCATCACCGTCTGACTACCCGAGTCTTCCGGGCGTTGCCAGGTCTGGATCTCCTGATCATTACCGCCAACCGTGCGCCAGTTGGTAATTGCGCCACTGAAGATGTCACGCACTTGTTGTTCAGTCAGGGAATTAACCGGGTTATCCGCATTGACGATGAAAACAAATGCTTCGCGAGCAAAAGGTGTGTGCATCAAAGTAACACCTGATTCCTCTGCACGTTTTTTCTGCCCACCGGAAGGTTGAGCCACAAAAATAATATCAGCGTCTCCCTTAACGATTTTGTTATACGCCTCCGGCGTGCGAGAGTTCGCCAAATATTCCCGGGTGTGTAAATCTTCCGGTATTACGCTTAACGCATAAAATGCAGAGGCATAAATTGGGTACGCTGCCGTAGCGACATCGAGTCGCGGCCAGTTTTGCGTAAACTGGATTTGTGGTTTACCACGCAGCGCTGTAAGTTGATTATTGAGTTTATCGGGTCGCCAGGCCCAGGTATCAATATTTTCGCGTACACCAACGCCGGGATTGAGCTGTTTATATAAATAAGCCTGATAACCAGCGACAAAACCAAGCATGAGAAGGATAAACAGGAGAGAATTACGGCAACGTAGCCCGGATGTGCCGGTTAAAGAATGTCTGGTTGGCCAGGCGTATCCCAGCGAAAAACTGATATGCGCCCCAACGGGAATTATGACTATCCACCAGAACTCACCACCAACTAATGAGACTAACAAAACGCCCAGCCAGGGAAGCATAAGGTTTGCCAACCAATCTGCTCCCATCTGGCGAAATTGATAATCTGCCAGATGTAGCGTGATTATCCAGCCAACCAGGATTAATAGTGCCGGTAACAGAAAAAAGCATTGTCGCCAGGCGGCTATTTCTCTTTTTTCTGGAGCGCTATCGCCCGCCCATACTCGCCCCGAGAAAAATAGCATTATCGCGCCCAGCGCCAACATAAAAATGTTAAGCAGAAGGTAAATTGTTGGCGTGAAGAGTAAATTGCAAACCTCAAGAATGGCGGTAAGTCCGACCCCCAGCATGGCAACAACCGCTGCCAAAAATTGCGTCAGTATGGGGATGCCGAAAAAAGTCATTACCAGCGAGGTCAAAATCCATTTTCCGTTTTGCATATTATTCATCCTTGCTGTTACTGCGCTTTATTTTGCACCGATGGCTAAAAGCGGGCTAATCCGATTCTGTACTCACACACATTACTGATATTCCACCCGCAAAATAGCCAGGGCGTTATAACGACCCGCAGCAGGTAGCCGCCCTGTGGTACTGACGGGGAGAGACAGAAAAGTCACGTCTGCCGTCTGAGCTGACGCAGCCCGGTTTTCAACTAACTTAAATGGCACGCCAACATGCGCAGCCAGCTCATTCAAGTCTACGGACTCCTGTTGGCTATCCATAATCATAATGCCAACGTCTGGGTTATCCTCCGCCTGAATAATGCTTTGCCGACCATTAACATCTCTCGTTGATGAAATATTGCCATCAAAAACCAGCGTCATTACGGCATCAATATCTTTATTTGTACAGTTTATCGGAATAGTGGTTGCAACCGGGGAAACGCCCGTTGGCTTCACTCCAGCACCAGCCCGACTTAGCTCACTGGCCCAGACATCCGGCATATTAACGGTAAAACTGGTGCCCTCATTAATTGTGCAACCTTGTGGAACCTCAATATTTAAGTTACCAATATAAGCATTAAATACAGGAACTGGTCCGTGCTCCGTTGGGAACTGGCTGACATACAAAGAAACCAGCAGCACGTTATTTATTGAGATGTCGGATATTATTTTTTTATCAAGTCTGATTTTTATATAGCCTTCTGTTCCGGATGACCAACTCGATGGTTTACTTCTGTCTGCTGGATAATTGGTGCTATAGTTTTCAAAAGGAACTGTCTTATCTGTCATTGTTTCATTTCTCTTATAGAGTTTTATATGTGTTGAAACCGATATCTCATGAGTCAAGGGGATAAATATATCGCTTCCCTGATGATCACCAGACGCACCTGATGGATCTATGCCAGATGTGGCTGTAAAATAAACCTCGTAATCATCCAGGGAATTGCAATACGCTTTATAAGTCCCTATTTTCCAGTTCTGCACTGGTAATATTTTCCCGGGAGCATTATTATTAACATCTGAGACAGTAACAGTACCAAAATTATAAGAAAATGTCGCAGGAGTAGTATTATTACCAGGCTTTCCAGGATAACAAAAAGCACGATCCCGTCCCATATCTTCTGCATACACGATGTTATAGCAACTACTGATTAAAAGAAAAAACAATATACAAATTACTTTTATATTTCCCCAGGAATAAGTTAACATTCTGCTTCTCCAGTTATCCATGTATCGCTACTGCACCCATAACATTATTTTGCAAAACATTTAATTTCACGTTACATACAGGTAAGGCATTATTATAAAGATCCAACGTTTGCCAGTTAACCTCACAATATCCTTGCCGCAAACACCAATTCTGTTGACGATGGCTAAATGGTGCGACCATGCCACCATTTATGCTTTTACCATCAATAGATAAATTATAGAGTGTCACATACCAGGGGGTAGGGTTAAAAATGGTGACAGTTTCATTGTTTCGCGACCAACGTAACTGTTTATAAGCGTCAAGTGGATTACCTGATAATGTCTCCGGGCGATAAAATATTTTCATCCTATTGCGTACGGCTACCTGGAGTTGATTTTCGTTCTTAAGCTGTGAGTTTGGTTCCTGAGCAGGTAACGCTGCAATATTCAGTATAAATAAACTCTCACGATCTGCAGGTAACTGGCCACCCACGTGATTAATTCTTATTTTGGTATGTTTATCTTGTTTAAGTACTAATAATGGTGGCGTCGCAATAAATATCTTATCTGGAAGTAAAGGCTGGGATTCCACTGTCCCTTTTAACTGACGTCCATCATCAGGTGTCACGGAAATTTTAACCAACATATCTTTACTGGCAGTATTTTTAAGCTCGACCGATATTGATGACTGCTTTTCTGGGTAAACAAAACGGGTACTGCCAACGACAACCCCTGCTTGCGCATTTGTGCAACATATTAAAAAGAATATCAGCACATTAATCATAAGTGACGATAAAGGAAACTGATGCATTCGCATCTCCTGGTTGTACATCATTTTTTATGGCTTTATAAGCCGCAAAGAAATGCAATGTGTTATCTACCAATGGCGTAAGAGCATAACTGGTGCTTATTATACCATTACTAATACTTTGTCTGTTGTTATCAAAAATAGCCAGCGCTAACCCCTCAACAGATCCCTCATCCAGTTTATACAGGGTGGTATCTTCACTTACTGATGTTCCATCAAATTTGATATTGGCATTACTGACATCACTGCCACAGCGGGTTAATTTTATAGAGAAGTCAATTTTTTCAGTGACATCTCCTGAATTTCTAACCCTATAACTGGGCACATCTGGCATGTTGACCGTAAAATTTTTAGACTCATCGGCAACAATGCAAGTCTTTGCCGTTATTATTCCTTCTATACGTACAACACCTGTATGCGTTGTATCATCAGCAATAGATGATATTGATATCACAGAGAATAACAAAGCAATTAAATTACAATAGCGCGTCATATTATCCTCACTGATAGTCTATATCAAAGTACAACAGTGCATTTGCCTGCCCCGCATGTACGTTTTGCTGAGTTGACTTATAGCGGAGTTTAAAGTCTAAACTGGCATCGCCATTATTATCTAAAACTAATTCTTTGAAACCTGACTCATCATTAATTGCAATAACTTTATCATCGTTATCTAAAATTTCGACGCCCACTCCAGTTGCACTATCTGCACTGGAAGTAAGGCGTAATAAGGTGGTATTGATGGTGTCTGTATCCCCGCTAAACCGCACATTAGCACTGACTCCTGAACTATAAATAGTACTGGTTGCCGTTGGACATCCTTCCAGATTTATCGTAAATGTATGACTGCCAGAAACATCTCCCACATTTAAAAAATCATTGGCGTCATAAGTTCCCATGCTTACTGGCTGGTCTTTACTTCCAGTTGTAATATCACATGTTTTTGCTAATAACTGACCTGTAAATGTGACCACGACGGTATCGTTAGCAAGTGCATTACATGAAACCACCACCATGAATAATGAAGTAAAAATTAATAAAATAAATTTCTGTAATATATTCATTAGCGGCACTCCAGATTTGCATAGCTAATAGCATTATCTATCTCGCTTTTCGGTAATTGATAGCTTGCCTGACATTGCTGATAAGAACCGTCTCCCCACTGTATATTTATTATGCCTTGTAAAGGCAAACCGGAGAGATAAACCTGACCACTGTCGCCAACTATTCCTGTAATCTGAGTCGTCCCCTCAGTGGGTACACTGGCTGTCGCACCAAATGGAACAGGTTTATTACGATAGCGAACATTAAATAAACCACGAATACCGACATGGGCATTAAACTCAGCGCGAACTAAAGCGCCTTTACTGGGCATCACTTCCATGCTGGTAGCATCTAATTCTGTATGCATACTCATAGACATAGGGTCTAAAGAGATATTATTACGCCGGTATTCCGTGGCATAAGGTACGACAGCATAGCCACGCCAGTCTGTCTTCACTCCCGTTCCACGTTCCACATTTACATTGTTTGCCCCAGGTGCTTTTATCAGTATATTTGTTTCACCTAACGGCTGGCTTAGCGTGAGACCATTTTCATGAACAACCAGGGCACCACTTAAACCATAGTTAAATTGCTGGTTACCATTATTATCGTAGCTGTATCCTGAATTTAGTGAACCATAAGCACCACGGTAGTTTAAACCTACCGATCCATTCCCACCATTATTCTGATTGGCGAAATTTTGTTGAATGTTATAGTTAAGATTATGTTGCTCCAGCAGTGAGCCTGATACTCCAGCATACTGATTCACATGGCCGCTATTATCCTGACTGTAACCATAAGTCGCAGTCATAGAATTTGATGCATTACGCCCATCAACGGCTGGTGATAGCCAATTGCTGATCGGCAATGAGACATTGACGGATAAGATTCTGTCAGCATCAGAACCCGGTGATTTGCTATAATTATAAGCAACATTTAAATAAACCCCATGCACGCTCGTATTATAGCCGACCTGATATAAGGTATCTTTATTATTCGTATTCCAGTAACTTTGCTGACTTGCCGCCAAATACATAGAACCATATTTACCTAATGGTTGCGATATATTTGCCTGAAACTTTCCTCTTTTGTTATAACGCAAATTGTAAAAATCATTCCAGTTATAAACATAGTCTTTTTCATTAAGAGTATCTGGATCGATAACTGTCCCCGACATTTGTTTATATGTGGTATCACTCAACGAATAAAATCCTTCCGTCGAGTAACGATAACCAATAATCTGAAAAGCCGTACCTGTTTGCACTAATGATTTTGAGTATAGAAAACGGTACGATTTCCCTTGATGTTTACTGCCATCGGCAAGCGTGCTATTGGCTTGCGTCAAATCGAATGACGTCGCTCCAAACATACCAAGGTTGAACCCCAGCCCGAGAGCTATTGCCCGATAATTATCAGAATATTGTATTCCTCCATATGCAGTAATATCCCAGGGTAATCCCCAAATCAAATCGCCCTGAAAGATATATGGATTATTTTGATTGTAGCTATTAGTACGATATTTACCGGCCGTCGCGGAATATTTTATATGGCCTTCGCGTTGAAGGATGGGAACAGCGGCGTAAGGAATGGTATAGATAGTTTCGGAATTATCAGACTCTTTGATCGTAACTTCCAAATCCCCTGCGGAAGACGTAGGGTTCAGATCGTTGATTTCAAAAGGTCCGGGAGGAATATAAGTCTGATAAATAACATAGCCATTTTGTTTAATCGTTACCTGAGCATTGCTTTTAGCAATGCCGCGCACAGTAGGGGTAAAACCACTTTGGCTATCGGGCAGCATGTTTTCGTCGGACTCAAGTTTAGCACCACGAATACTCACGCTGTCGAAAACATCTGATGAAGACCAAGTATCACCCAGTGTTAATTCACTTTTGAAAGGAATAATTACCCGTTGTAATGTACTACTCACATGTGCAATTTTCCCCGGTGAATTACCTGAACGACTCCATGTAGAGTAATCACGAAAACGCCACGCCCCTAAATTTAAACCTGAACGCAGATTTAAATAATAGCTATCAGACACGTAGTCGCCACGATCACTATTGCCAGAAAAATCATAATTAATAAGAACTGCCGGGATACCATTATCCCATTCTTCAGGTGGAATATAGCCACGTGCCTCATGCTTTAATATTGCCTGCGGGAAAGTCAGTTTGAGTCGTTGCGCATCAAGTTCAGGTGTATATTGAACTTCTGCAAACCATATACGCAAATCGAGACAATGATTCCCCTCATCTTGCGCCTGCTCCGGCAATGCACTTTTGTTGATTCCTAAAATGACTAATTCATCGAGCGAAAAACAGGGAATCAACTGATTCTGCTCATCAGCTTTGAAAGTGACCTTACGTGATGTCAAAGGCGAATCATTGACCCATATTTCAACCTCATAACTACCAGGTAGATAAGTCATCCCTTTCTCAAAACGAGATAAATCAGCAACAGCTTCAGTATCACCCGACAGAAAGGCAGGGTTAAAGCGCATACCCGCCACTGAATACGCAGGCAAAAGTGTCAGTAGAAGCGG
This sequence comes from Escherichia sp. 20412-1, assembly GCF_003027595.1. NCBI lineage: Bacteria > Pseudomonadati > Pseudomonadota > Gammaproteobacteria > Enterobacterales > Enterobacteriaceae > Escherichia > Escherichia sp. 20412-1. Next base: position 19,222 of record NZ_PYQM01000017.1, read on the forward strand.
TATACACTGCCCCATCTGCTTGTTCCTTGCCATCCAGTGTTCGAGTTTTTTGAGCTTTAGGTTCATGTCCCTGACCTGAGTTGCTTTAACGTTTTAATCTTCCAGGTTTATTGCATCGTTCCCTTTTGCCTGGCCGTTGTGGCACCGTAATCATTGATAGTTTGATAAGTAATTTCGCCCGCTAACGTCACCGGAGAAGATACTGTGATGTCGCTTTTTGGGGGAACAAACGTATTGGGTAATTTTACCCCTTGCACCCTGATTCCTGTCACCGTCAGATAATAGGGAGAAGGATTAATGATTTTCAGTTGTTTACCTTCGTATTTAAATCGCAACATATCCCGTGCTTTACCAGCCTGAACGGGTAAGTTAGTCGGACGGTAAAATAATTTAATCCTGTTTTGTAACGCCAGTTGTAATGTGTTTTTCTGGGTATTCTTCTCATCCGTCGGCGGAATCGCTTTCACGTTCATCCAGAATAGTGTTTCACGGTCAGTCGGTAACTGTGTTTTACCAATAAACATTATCCGCAGTGATGCTTCTTTTCGGGTTGGCAACATAAATAATGGAGGCGTAACCACAAAGTTTGGACTTTTCTTACCGCTTTGATTGTCATCCACCCATGACTGAATTAAATAGCTGGTATTGGACCCACCATTCTGCACACTTAACGTAATTTGCTGACTGTCAGATGGATAAACCAGACGCGTAGAACCAAGACCGACCCCCCCCGCTGCAATAGCGTTGATAGATATGGCGGACAGTAAAAATAGAGCACCGACCCTTATGGCATATTGAGTCTTCAGCGAAGGTTTAATGTTTCTATTTGCAAAACATTTATTTTTTGAAATCCATCTCATACTGCATCCTTGTAGATGAAAATTAACTGCAATTATTAACTCGTGTATATTTATTATAAATAAACACGTAGTATTAATTTCAGGCTACAAATAACTGTAACCTGAAATTATATTGTTGTAATTATTCGTACAGCACGACGAAACTTGCCGTAGATTTCACCAGACCTGGTGCAACGGTACTACCGTTCTGAGCATAGCCCGCGGTAAATGCAGCGATAAAATCATGGGCGGTTGCATCGCCAGGAATCACGTAAGCCGCCGAAGAACTACTCCCCTGAGGAGATTGTGTATTCAGTTTAACCAGGCCATCAGTTGTCGTGTTTTTAGAATAAATACGAATCCCTACTCCAGTTGCTCCCGCTTCGCCAGTACCATCAGCATCAGCAGCCCCTTCCACTTCATTGGCAAGCGTCTGGTTGGCACCGTCCGCTGCACCAGTAAAACGGAATTCAATATTTTGACTGGTCGTATTGCTACAATCGGTTAGTTTAATGTTGAAGTTAGTCTGGTTACTGGCACCCGTTGCTTCAGTATCGATGCCCGTGAAAGCGTTAGAAGGTACGACTGGCAGTACCACTTCAATCTGTTTCGATTCTGTTGCAATCTTACACGTCGCTTTAACCACGCGACCAGTAAAACGAATGTTTCCGCCCATCGCATCGGTGTTGTCATCCATATCGGTAAGTTTCGGATAATCAACGGTGCTCCAGTCTGTATCGGCACCACCAAATTGTGATGCATCGCCTGGCGCAGCGGTTACCGCAGTTGACATCAGCATACCTGATGCGAGTAAAACTACGGATAAATTAGATAGATTGAATTTCATTTATACCTTTCCTTTTGTTAAAAAATCCAAGCAATATTGGCGATTATTATTACATTCAGCTTTAACAAGTCACATTATTAAGATGAGCAAAGCTGGCGTTGGTGAATCCCAGGGGGATTATATTAAGGGATAGATTGACTTAAAAATATTATATGTGCTGTTTAGCAATGTAACTAAAAAATCCCATACTCGCAATGAGTGACTTTATATAAACATACAGTAGATTGAAAATAAAGGGTTTTATTTTAAACAGAATAGCTGAGGAGTGGTGAAATATATAAATATAACGAATGATTTATTGGTTATTTATTTATGGTGTTTATTATATAATGCGTACTCAGATGAAATTTTTTATTAATAATTTATTATTAATAGATGCTGTGTGTAAATCGTCATGACATATTATTTATCTGATATAAAAATGCCGTATGCCCATTAACGATAGTTTTAAATGGAACACACGGCAGTTATCACTTTGCGAAATTACAATCTCACTGGATCAATATGCCAGATAAGATCGGCGTACTCTTTGATGGTTCGATCAGAAGAGAAGTAGCCCATATTGGCGATGTTCAGCATCGCTTTGGCTGTCCACTCTTCCGGACGCTCGTAAAGTTCGTCAACCTTATCCTGGCAATCGACATAGCTGCGATAATCCGCCAGTACCTGGTAGTGATCGCCAAAGTTGATCAGCGAATCAACCAGATCGCGGTAGCGGCCCGGATCTTCCGGACTGAACACGCCGCTGCCGATTTGCGTCAGCACCTGATGCAGTTCTTCATCTTTCTCGTAGTATTCACGCGGTTTGTAGCCCTGACGACGCAGTTCTTCCACTTCTTCCGCTGTGTTACCAAAGATAAAGATGTTGTCCGCACCGACATGATCCAGCATCTCAACATTCGCGCCGTCCAGCGTTCCGATAGTCAGCGCACCGTTAAGTGCAAACTTCATGTTGCTGGTGCCAGAAGCTTCTGTCCCTGCCAGTGAGATCTGTTCGGAAAGATCGGCCGCCGGGATGATCAACTGCGCCAGGCTGACGCTGTAGTTCGGGATAAACACCACTTTCAACTTGTCGCCAATCTGCGGATCGTTGTTGATCACCGTCGCTACATCGTTGATCAAATGGATAATGTGCTTCGCCATGTAATAGGCCGATGCTGCCTTACCGGCAAAAATATTCACACGCGGAACCCATTTCGCATCAGGATCGGCCTTGATACGGTTATAGCGGGTGATAACGTGTAACACATTCATCAATTGACGTTTGTATTCGTGAATACGTTTGATTTGCACATCAAACAGCGCTTTCGGATTCACCACCACATTCAGTTGTTGTGCGATGTACTCCGCCAGACGCTTTTTGTTATCCAGCTTCGCCTGATGAACAGCATGATTGACCATCGGGAAATCACAGTGCTGTTGTAGCTCGTTTAATTGGCTCAGGTCGGTACGCCAGTTACGCCCCAGGTGTTCGTCCAGTACGGCTGAAAGCGACGGGTTCGCCACCGCCAGCCAGCGACGCGGCGTCACACCGTTGGTGACGTTGGTGAAACGTCCTGGGAAGATTTTCGCAAAGTCGGCAAACAGCGATTGCACCATCAGATTAGAGTGCAACTCCGACACACCGTTAACTTTGTGACTGACCACAACAGCCAGCCAGGCCATCCGCACACGACGCCCATTAGATTCATCAATGATCGACGCCCGTCCCAACAAGTCGGTATCGTTCGGATACTGCTCCTGCAAGGTTTTCAGGAAATAGTCGTTGATCTCAAAGATAATCTGCAAATGACGCGGCAGAATTTTACCCAGCATATCGACCGGCCAGGTTTCCAGCGCCTCGCTCATCAGCGTGTGGTTGGTGTATGAGAAGACCTCACAGCACACTTCAAAAGCGTCGTCCCAGCTAAATTTGTGCTCATCAATCAGCAGGCGCATCAGCTCAGGAATCGACAGCACCGGATGGGTGTCGTTGAGATGAATCGCGATTTTATCCGCCAGATTATCGTAGGTTTTATGCAACTGATAATGGCGACTTAAAATGTCCTGAATGGTTGAGGAGACCAGGAAATACTCCTGACGCAAACGCAGTTCACGCCCGGAATAGGTGGAATCATCCGGGTAAAGCACGCGGGAAACGTTCTCGGAGTGGTTTTTGTCCTCCACCGCCGCGAAGTAATCGCCCTGGTTAAATTTACCGAGATTAATTTCGCTACTGGCTTGTGCGCTCCACAGACGCAAGGTGTTTGTCGCGTCAGTATCATAACCTGGGATGATTTGGTCGTAAGCCACGGCCAAAATTTCTTCGGTTTCAATCCAGCGCGTTTTCTTGCCTTCTTGCTGAATACGACCGCCAAAACGCACTTTGTAGCGCGTATTGTGGCGTTTAAATTCCCACGGATTGCCGTACTCCAGCCAGTAGTCCGGAGACTCTTTCTGACTGCCGTTAACGATGTTCTGTTTGAACATACCGTAGTCATAACGGATTCCGTAACCGCGTCCCGGCAACCCTAAAGTCGCCAGTGAATCCAGGAAGCAGGCCGCCAGACGCCCCAGGCCGCCGTTACCGAGGCCCGGGTCATTTTCCTCATCAATCAACTCTTCGAGATTTAATCCCATCGACTCCAGCGCACCCTGGACATCGTCATAAATACCTAACGACAGCATGGCATTGGAGAGAGTTCGGCCAATCAAAAACTCCATCGACAGGTAGTAAACCTGTCGAGTTTCTTGCGATAGCTGGGCACGATTCGAGCGTAACCAGCGCTCCACGAGACGATCGCGCACAGCAAATAACGTTGCGTTCAGCCATTCATGTTTATTGGCTACGACCGGATCCTTTCCAATCGTAAACATCAGCTTATAAGCGATAGAGTGCTTAAGAGCTTCTACGCTAAGCGTGGGCGATGAATATGTAAACGGAGCATTCATATAGGCGTTTCCTGAAAACTATTTCAAGCGATAGTAAAGCTCACGGTACGACTTCGCCGCGACCTGCCAGCTAAAATCCATTGCCATAGCCTGACGTTGCACAAACCGCCACAGCGAAGGGCGGGACCACAGAACAAAAGCGCGCCGAATAGCCCGTAACAACGACCAGGCATTACTATCTTCAAAGACAAACCCACTGGCGACGCCATCTGCAAGGTTCTCAAGAGAACAGTCAGAAACCGTATCAGCAAGCCCACCGGTACGCCGCACCAATGGCAGCGTGCCGTACTTCAATCCATAAAGTTGCGTTAAGCCGCACGGTTCAAAACGACTGGGCACCAGAATGACGTCCGCGCCGCCCATAATGCGATGCGAAAATGCTTCGTGATAACCAATCTGTACACCAACCTGCCCGGGATGTTCCGCCGCTGCGGCAAGAAAACCTTCCTGCAACACCGGATCGCCCGCGCCGAGTAACGCCAGTTGTCCACCCTGTTCCAGAAGGCCCGGTAAGGCCTCCAGCACCAGGTCAAGACCTTTCTGGCTGGTCAGACGGCTCACCACTGCAAAAAGCGGCACTTTATCGTCAACCTTAAGCCCCATTGCGATTTGCAACTGGCGCTTATTCTCCGCTTTATCCTCCAATGAATCGCGGGTGTAACGCGAGGCTAAAAGTAAGTCCGTCTCTGGACTCCATATTTTCTCGTCCACGCCGTTCAGTATGCCGGAAAGCCGCCCTTCACGATGACGTTGCTGGAGCAGACCTTCCATACCGTAGGCAAACTGAGGTTCAGTAATCTCACGAGCGTAGGTCGGACTAACCGCGGTAATGTGGTCAGCGTAATACAATCCGGCTTTCAGGAAAGAGATTTGCCCGTTGAACTCCAGTCCGTGAACATTAAAGAATGACCATGGCAATTGGATGTCATTCATGTGATGTGCATAAAACATGCCTTGATAGGCCAGATTGTGCACAGTAAACACCGACTTCGTCGGACGCCCACTTGCCGCCAGATACGCAGGCGCAAGGCCCGCATGCCAGTCGTGCGCATGCACCACATCGGGACGCCAGAATGGGTCAAGCCCGCTTGCCATCTCTGCCCCAACCCACCCCAGCAGTGCAAAACGCAATACGTTGTCGGTGTAGGCAAATAAGTTGGTATCGTGATACGGGCTTCCGGGACGATCGTAGAGATGTGGCGCATCAATCAGGTAAATGCCAACCCCGTTGTAATGCCCGAACAGCAGCGTGAAATGCCCGGCAAAGGTATCACGACGAGATACCACCTTTGCATCGGTCACGCCGCGGCGAATATCGGGAAATGCAGGCAACAGTACGCGAGCGTCAACGCCGTCTGCGATTTGTGCTGCGGGTAATGCCCCAATAACATCAGCCAGACCGCCGGTTTTAAGCAGCGGGAACATCTCTGAACATACATGTAAAACCTGCATTATCGCTCCTGTTTATACCCTAACTTCCGTAGCATTTCGCGCGTAACCAGCACGATGCCTTCTTCTGAACGATAGAAACGACGTGCATCCTCTTCTGCATCCTCACCAATCACCATGCCTTCCGGAATAACACAAGCGCGGTCAATGACACAGCGACGCAGACGGCACGAGCGACCTACCCATACTTCTGGTAGCAATACGGCGGAATCAATGTTGCAGAATGAATTCACGCGAACGCGTGAGAACAGAACGGACTGCACCACCACCGAACCAGAGATCACACAACCGCCTGAAACCAGGGAGTTAAGGGTCATCCCGTGGCTACCGGAGCGATCCTGAACGAATTTCGCTGGCGGCAATGATTCATTGTAGGTACGAATCGGCCAGTTGCGATCGTACATATCCAGTTCCGGCACGACAGAGGCCAGATCGAGGTTCGCTTTCCAATAAGCTTCCAGCGTCCCCACATCGCGCCAGTACGGCTCGGCGTCCGGGTCGGACTGTACACAAGAGAGCGGGAATGGATGCGCATAGGCGAGGCCTTCTTCGGTAATTTTTGGAATCAAATCTTTACCAAAGTCGTGGCTGGAGTTTTCATCGCGATCGTCTTCTTCCAGCAGTTCATACAGGTAGTCGGCGTCAAAGACGTAGATCCCCATACTCGCCAAAGATTTGCTCGGATCGTTTGGCATTGACGGCGGGTTAGCCGGTTTCTCAACAAATTCGATAATTTTATCGTTTTCATCGACTGCCATAACACCAAATGCAGAGGCTTCTTCAATTGGGACTGGCATACAAGCAACGGTACAACGCGCACCTTTTTCGACGTGGTCGATAAGCATTCGCGAATAGTCCTGCTTGTAGATATGGTCACCCGCCAGGATCACTACATACTCCGCTTTATAACGGCGAATAATGTCGAGGTTTTGGGTAACTGCATCAGCCGTACCGCGATACCAGTTTTCCCCTTTCATTCTCTGCTGCGCTGGCAGCAGATCGACAAACTCGTTCATTTCTTCATTGAAGAACGACCAGCCGCGCTGAATGTGCTGCACCAGGGTGTGAGACTGGTACTGGGTGATCACGCCCATACGGCGGATACCGGAGTTGATGCAGTTGGACAGAGCAAAGTCGATAATGCGGAACTTGCCGCCGAAGTGTACGGCAGGCTTTGCTCTCTTATTGGTTAAATCCTTCAGGCGAGTACCGCGTCCCCCCGCCAGAATCAAGGCAACAGACTTCAATGGCAGCTGGCGTGCCAACATTAAGTGATCGTTCTTCTCTAAACTAATCATGACTAACTCCTTTTTTATCATCTCTGGAACACACACAATCCGTGTGCAGGTCCCGGCCAGACAGCCGTAATCACTGGGTTATCCTCTCCAGCGAATGGGGGAATGGCATGCCACTCCCCTGCAGGTAAAACAATCTCTGTTACCTCAAGCGTGGCGTTTATTGCGATCAAGAAACGATCCGAAAGCAAAATTTGCAGTTGCTTCGGCCCGTTCTGCCACTCATCCGAGCTTAAAGATTGAGCATATCGATTTAGCCAACGGACATTGCCGTCGCCTTCTTCCCACCAGCGATCCTCTACCAAAGCAGGAATGCGCTTGCGCAGATGGATTAACGCGGCGGTAAACGCGATTAAACCACTGCTTGCTTGCGACCAGTCCAACCACGTTAGTTGGTTATCCTGACAGTAAGCATTGTTATTGCCATGCTGGCTGTGACCATGTTCGTCACCGGCCAGTAACATCGGCGTACCCTGGGAGAGCAACAACGTTGTTAACAGGGCGTGAATGCTGTCGCGCCGCCGTTCAACCAGATCAAGAGTACCGCCTAATCCTTCTTTACCATGATTGTTACTGTAATTGTTGTTGGTTCCGTCGCGATTTTCTTCTCCATTTGCTTCATTGTGCTTATGGTTGAAACAAACGCAGTCGCGAAGCGTAAAACCGTCATGTGCTGTGACCAGATTAATCGCAGCACTCGGCAGACGGCCATTACGTTTAAAAACATCACTGGATGCGGCAAAGCGTCCGGCAAACTCTCCCAGAGGTAAATCATAATGCAGCCAGAAACGGCGGGCGGCATCGCGGAAATGATCGTTCCACTCGGCAAACAGCGGAGGGAAATTCCCCACCTGATAGCCGCCGGGTGCGATATCCCACGGTTCAGCAATCAGCTTCACTTGCGAAAGCACCGGGCAATTCTGGATAGCGATAAACAGCGGCGCATCCTGACGAAACTCCGGCGTTCGCCCCATGACTGTTGCGAGATCGAAACGGAAGCCATCAACGTGACAGGTTTCCACCCAATAGCGTAGACAGGCGCTGGCGTATTCCACCACTGCCGGATGGCTCAAGTTGAGTGTGTTGCCACAGCCGGTCCAGTTGTGATAATCGCCGTCTTCTCTTATCCAATAATAGCTACGGTTATCGATCCCGCGCAGTGAGAATACCGGACCGTCGAGATCCAGTTCCGCACTGTGGTTGAGCACGATGTCGAGAATGACCTCAATGCCCGCTTTATGCAGGGCTTTGACTGCATCACGAAACTCATCCAGCGCCGTTTCTGGCGAGCAGGCATACGCCGGATGCAGCGCAAACAGCGCCACCGGGTTGTAACCCCAGTAGTTGCTTAGCCCCATGCGTTGCAAACGCGGCTCACTGGCAAATTGCGCCACCGGCAGCAGCTCCAGTGCGGTAATGCCCAACCGTTTTAAATAGTTGATCATCACCGGATGCCCCAGGGCTTTATAAGTGCCGCGGATCTCTACCGGGATCTCCGGGTGCAAGTAGGTTAATCCTTTGACATGGGCTTCATAAATGATAGTGCTGCCCCACGACGTGCACGGCGGGGCATCATCTTCCCAATCATAGTGGTCCACTACCACGACACATTTCGGCGCAATGGCAGCATTGTCGCGATAGTCAGGTTCACTATGGCCAGCGTGCAGCAGCGGGTTATCTTTAAATTCCCCGACAATCTGCCGCGCGCAAGGATCAATCAACAACTTCGCCGGGTTAAAGCGATGCCCCATGGCGGGTTGCCATGGGCCATGAACGCGATAACCATAACGCAAACCCGGGCGCGCATCCGGCAGATAACCGTGCCAGATATCGCCACTTCGTCCTGGCAAGTCATACCGATGTTCTACGTCCTGGGCGTCAAACACACACAGCTCTACCCGCTCGGCATGAGCGGAGAAGAGCGTGAAGTTGACGCCCTGGCCGTCGTAATGCGCGCCAAGGGGAGCGGGTTTGCCAATGGCAAGTTGTGTCATTCTCCCTCCCGAACCAGCCAGATAGTGGCCAGCGGCGGTAGTGTAAGGCTTAATGAATGCTGACGACCGTGGCTGGCAATCTCATCGCTGTGTACCGCGCCGCCATTGCCGGCATTACTACCGTGGTAGTGCATGGAATCAGTGTTGAGGATTTCACGCCATTTACCCGGCTGATTAATGCCAAAGCGATAGTCATAGCGCGGCACCGGCGTAAAGTTACTGGCAACGATAATTTCATTCCCCTCTTTATCGCGGCGAACAAAAATCAGCACCGAGCGTTCATGGTCATCCACCACCAGCCATTCAAAGCCATACGCGTCGAAATCCAGCTCATGCAGTGCTTTATGATGACGATAAGTGTGGTTCAGATCGCGTACCAGACGCTGGACACCGTGATGCCAGTTGTCACCGCCTTCCAGCAGATGCCAGTCGAGGCTGGCATCGTGGTTCCACTCTCGCCCTTGGGCAAATTCATTACCCATGAACAGCAGTTTTTTGCCCGGAAACGCCCACATCCAGGCATAGTAGGCGCGCAAATTGGCAAACTTCTGCCATGCATCACCCGGCATTCTGTCGAGAATCGATTTTTTGCCGTGCACCACTTCGTCGTGCGACAACGGCAGGACGAAGTTTTCAGTGTAGTTGTAGAGCATCCCGAAGGTGAGTTTATCGTGATGGTATTGACGATAAATCGGGTCGAGCTTCATGTAATCCAGGGTGTCGTGCATCCAGCCCAGGTTCCATTTGTACCAGAAGCCCAGGCCGCCAATATCCTGAGGACGAGAAACGTTCGGGAAGTCGGTAGACTCCTCCGCCATCGTTACCGCGCCAGGAACTTGCTCACCGATAATACGGTTGGTATTGCGCAGGAACTCAATCGCTTCCAGATTCTCGCGTCCACCAAACTCGTTGGGGATCCACTCACCCTCTTTACGGCTGTAATCACGATAAATCATCGACGCTACTGCATCGACACGCAGCGCATCAATACCAAAACGTTCAACCCAGTACAGCGCGTTACCGACGAGGAAATTGCTGACTTCACGACGTCCATAGTTGTAGATCAGGGTATTCCAGTCCTGGTGGTAGCCTTCACGCGGATCGCTGTGCTCATACAGGTTCGTACCGTCAAATTCGGCAAGCGCAAAGTCATCAGTCGGGAAGTGCCCCGGCACCCAGTCGAGAATAACGTTCAAACCGGCTGCGTGTGCGGCATCAATGAAATAACGGAAGTCATCACGAGTACCAAAACGACGAGTTGGCGCATACAGACCCGTCGGCTGATAGCCCCAACTGCCATCGAACGGATGTTCATTAATCGGCAACAGTTCGAGGTGGGTAAAGCCCATCCACTTGGCGTAAGGCACCAGTTGATCAGCCAGTTCGCGATAGCTTAGCCAGAAGTTGTTGTCGGCGTGACGACGCCAGGAGCCCAGGTGAACTTCATAGATAGAGATTGGCGCATCAAACTGATTCGCTTTTTTGCGCTCTTCAGTCTGTACGACTTTTTCAGGCAGTCCGCAAATAAGGGAAGCGGTTTCCGGGCGCATCTGCGCTTCGAAAGCATAGGGATCAGACTTCAGACGGAGATTACCGTTAGCATCAATCATCTCGTATTTATAGAGCTGACCGTTATGCGCGCCAGGGATAAACAGTTCCCAGATACCGCTTTCTTTACGCAGACGCATTGGGTGACGGCGGCCATCCCAGTAGTTGAATTGCCCAACGACCGAGACTCGTCGGGCATTTGGTGCCCAGACAGAAAAACGCGTGCCGGTAACGCCATCCATAGTATCAGCGTGCGCGCCTAAGGTTTCATATGGGCGCAGGTGAGTACCTTCAGATAACAGCCAGGCATCCATTTCCTGGATTAAAGGACCAAAACGGTAAGGATCATCAATCAGGTTCTGCTGACCATGCCAGACAACAGCCAACTGATAACGGAAAAAATTCTTACGCCGCGGTATGACGCCGCTAAAGAATCCACGAGAGTCAAGACACTCCAGTTTAGCGACTTTGCGTCCGGTTTTTGGTTCAATCACCCACACATCGGTGGCATCAGGTAAAAGGGCACGGACTTCCAGTCCCGCTGTAGTTTTATGCATTCCCAGTACGGAAAATGGGTCTGCAAAATGGCCTGCAATTAGCGCGTTTATCACGTCTCTATCGATACGAACGGACATGCTTGTCTTCCTGTTTTATTGTGTCACCCCATCCAACTGATTTTTGACATCTGGTTGTGACATTTTTTTGACCTGAACGACGCAGCACTCTGTGCATCCTCTCTGCGTCGTCCTCCCTTCAGGTAAGGCAGTGAATACCCAGGTATTCTGCCACCCTTAAAGAATAGCCAATGCTTTATCTAACTCCCGGTAAATCATGAAACATCTGCGCTTACTCCTGTATTACGCACTAAAAGGGGCGGCATCGCGCCCCAAATTTAATGAATAAAGATTACGCCAGTTGACGAAGCATCCGACGCAGCGGCTCCGCGGCCCCCCACAGCAACTGATCACCCACGGTAAAGGCTGACAGGAATTCTGGTCCCATATTCAGTTTACGCAGGCGGCCTACAGGCGTGGTCAGCGTGCCGGTAACGGCTGCTGGGGTTAGCTCACGCATCGTGATTTCACGATCGTTTGGTACTACTTTCGCCCACGGATTGTGCGCAGCCAGCAGTTCTTCCACGGTCGGAATGGATACATCCTTTTTCAATTTAATGGTGAATGCCTGGCTGTGGCAGCGTAGTGCCCCGACACGCACACATAAGCCATCTACCGGGATCACGGAAGATGTGTTGAGGATCTTGTTAGTTTCCGCCTGCCCTTTCCACTCTTCGCGGCTCTGACCATTATCGAGCTGTTTGTCGATCCACGGAATCAGGCTACCAGCCAGCGGCACGCCAAAGTTATCAACTGGCAGTTCGCCGCTGCGGGTTAGCGTCGTAACTTTGCGTTCGATCTCGAGAATAGCAGAGGAGGGGGTCGCAAGTTCATCCGCCACATGGCCATACAACTGACCCATCTGGGTTAATAACTCACGCATATGTCGCGCACCACCGCCGGAAGCCGCCTGGTAGGTCGCAACGGAAACCCAATCAACAAGATTATTAGCGAATAAACCGCCCAACGACATCAACATCAGGCTGACAGTACAGTTACCGCCAACAAAAGTCCTGATGCCTTTATTTAATCCGTCGGTAATGACGCCCTGATTAACAGGGTCAAGGATGATGATGGCGTCATCTTTCATGCGCAGAGACGATGCTGCGTCAATCCAGTAACCTTGCCATCCGCTTTCACGAAGCTTTGGATAGATTTCGTTGGTATAATCGCCGCCCTGACAGGTCACGATGATATCGAGAGCCTTCAGCGCTTCCAGATCAAAAGCATCCTGAAGTGTGCCGGAGGTGCCGCCAAAGGACGGCGCAGCCTGGCCAGACTGGGAAGTCGAAAAGAAGACAGGGCGAATGGCGTCGAAATCGCGCTCTTCAACCATGCGTTGCATGAGAACGGAGCCGACCATACCGCGCCAGCCGATAAAACCAACATTTTTCATAAGCGTTTTTTTCCTGCAAAGATGTGTGCTGTATAAATGTGCCTGTGTCCTCATGGCACATCTTTCACCATACAAAAAGCAGCCAAAGTCGCAAGTGAAATTAATCAATGATAGCGAAGCCATCAGTAATGCGACTTATCCTGCTTTAACAGCACGCAGAAAGTCCACCGCAATTATCAGGGAACTTGAGTTATGAATGAAATCATTTCTGCAGCAGTTTTATTGATCCTGATTATGGATCCGCTCGGAAACCTACCTATTTTTATGTCCGTACTAAAACATACTGAACCGAAAAGACGCCGGGCAATCATGGTGCGAGAATTGCTCATCGCGCTATTGCTGATGTTAGTGTTCCTGTTTGCGGGCGAGAAAATTCTGGCATTTCTTAACCTGCGGGCAGAAACCGTCTCTATTTCTGGCGGCATCATTCTTTTTCTGATTGCCATTAAGATGATTTTCCCCAGCGCCTCGGGTAACAGTAGTGGACTTCCGGCAGGTGAAGAGCCGTTTATCGTGCCGCTGGCAATTCCACTGGTGGCGGGGCCGACTATCCTCGCCACGCTGATGCTGCTGTCACACCAGTACCCGAATCAGATGGGCCATCTGGTGATTGCCCTGTTGCTGGCCTGGGGCGGCACATTTGTCATCCTGCTACAGTCATCGCTCTTTTTGCGCCTGCTGGGCGAGAAAGGGGTAAACGCACTGGAACGCCTGATGGGGTTGATTCTGGTAATGATGGCAACCCAGATGTTCCTCGACGGTATTCGGATGTGGATGAAGGGGTAATGTTCAAACAGGTGCTGCGCACAACCAGCATTTTTCGCCGCTGATTAACCACAGCATCTATAGCTTCCCATTGCCCTTCCCTGAAGGTAGCGGTGGCGTTACTTAACATCCGTTGTAACAGCAGTTCAGCTCCGTGTTTCTCCATCATCTTCTCCTGCGTCCGTTAACGCAGTGATTAGAATGGATAATGAGCCAGTGTTTTTGCGAGAGAGATCAAAAAGATGAAGAGAGGGGAAAAGAGAAATGAATTACTGCGAGCAAGCTCGCAGTAATTTGTCGCGGTAATTAACTCAACAACTGAAACGCAATCATTCCGACGATGGCACCGACAGTACCAAGAATGGTTTCCATCATGGTCCAGGTTTTCAGCGTTTCGGCTTCGGTCGCGCCGGTAAATTTACCGAACAACCAGAAACCGGCGTCGTTAACATGGCTGACTACAATCGAACCACCAGCGATACAAATCGACAGCGCCGCCATTTGCGCACCGGAGTAATTCAGTTGTTCAATAACCGGCATCGGCAGGCCCATCCCGGTTAACGCTTCGCCCAGCGCCGGACCTACGCCAGAGTCAACCAGCACCTGTTTGAACACACCGCCCGCACCAATCACCAGCAGAATAATCCCCGCAGGTTGCAGCGCGTGACCGCAAATCTCCATCACTTTGTCTTTCGGCATACCCTGACGCATCGCCAGACCATAAATCGCCACCAGACAAGCAACCAGAATCGCGGTAAATGGATGGCCAACAAACTCAAACCATTCATAAGCCGTTGACCCTTCTGGCACAAAACGTGCAGCAATGGTTTTCAGCCCAACCAGTACTAACGGCAGCAGGATCAGCGACAAACTGAATCCGAAGGACGGCATTTTGCCTTCGCCAAGATGCGGTTCACTGATGTCGTCAGGAATATGCAGCTCAACGTAACGGCTGATGAAATTACCCCACAGCGGGCCGGCAATAATCATCCCCGGAATTGCCGCACACAGGCCAATCAGGATCATCCAGCCAAAGTCGGCATTCATCTGCGATGCCAGCAGCATTGGCGCTGGCCCCGGCAGCAAGAACGCCGCTGCCGCTGCTACGCCTGCAAACAGCGGGATAACCAGCTTTACCAGGTTTGTGCCCGTGTGGCGCGCCATTGAGAATGCAACGCTAATCAGCAGAACAATCGCCACTTCAAAGAACAATGGTAACGCACAGACCAGACCCGCAAGGCCAATGGCATAATGCGCGCGGCTGTGACCGAAGGATTTGAGCATTTTGACGGCAATCTGATCGACTGCGCCGGTTTCATGTAAGATCTTGCCAAACATGGCTCCCAGGGCGACAACCACCGCCAGGAAACCAAGGGTACCTCCCATCCCTTTTTCCATCGTCGCTGCGATTTTATCGAGCGGCATACCGGAAAAAAGGCCAGCCCCCATAGACACCACCATCAAAGCCAGGAAAGCATGCATACGCGCCTTCATGACTAAAAACAGCAGCAGTAAAACAGACCCTACTGCTGTTAAAACAAGCGTTAATGTAGTCACTACTTATTTGCCTTTTTTAATAACCTCAATGGTGCTTGCCACAACACCTTCCAGCGGCTGATCGATATCTACCACCAGTACATCGGTTTCGTCCGCACCCGGTTCCTGCAGCGTTTCAAACTGCGTCACCAGCATTTGGGTTTTAAAGAAATGGCCTTTGCGCGCTTTCAGGCGGCTTTCAATCACATCAAAATCGCCTTTCAGGTAGATGAAAGAGAGATTTGGATTACCTTCACGCAGCAGGTCGCGATAGTGCTTTTTCAGTGCAGAACAGACGATCAGCGACACTTTATTGGTACGCTGCATGGCAAACGCGGCGTCGTTCAGCGCCTGTAACCACGGTTTACGATCATCATCATTCAACGGTTCACCGGACGCCATTTTTTCGATATTGCGACGCGGATGGAGGAAATCGCCATCAAGAAACGCGGCATGAAGTTGATGCGCCACTTCACTGGCGACCGCAGATTTGCCGCTGCCCGATACGCCCATCAGAACGTAAATGTGGTGATCATGGTTAGTCGTGCTCAAAGTGGTGCCCCCACAGTACAAGAATTAAAAATGTTACGGGTAACTGTTATCGGTAACATTGTCCGGCCGGACAAAAACAGAAGCAATATCCATCCGTGCCTTAAGTGTATAAGTGTGAGCTACTTCAAATTTGTGAGCTTAAATAGATCCGCCCGGTGACAAGGTGAAACCTAAATCTAACATTTTCGGTGTCACCGCTTCGCCACGAATACGCGCCAGCAGGCGCTCAGCGCCAATGCTGCCCATCCGCTCACGCGGCGTCAGCACGCTCGCCAACCGTGGCTCCATCACCTGACCAATATCGTGACCGTGGAAACCGGCGATCGCCATATCATCAGGGATTTTCAGCCCCAGGCGCTGACATTCAAATGCCGCGCCAACGGCCAGGTCATCGTTGGTACAGAACACGCCATCTAACTGCGGATATTCCCGCCGCGCCTGGCGAATCAGTTCAATACCAGAAGAGTAAGAAGAGGATTGCTCGACCATCACGCTATACGGCACCAGGCCGGCATCCAGCATCGCCTGCTCATATCCCTTCTGTTTGATGATAGTACGTTCATCGAGGCGCGCACCAAGATAAGCCACATGACGATGCCCACGGGCAATGATAGCGGCGGTCATCTGCCGTGCCGCTTCAAAGTTATTAAATCCGACGGCGATATCGAGACACGGCGACTGGCTGTCCATCAGTTCCACCACCGGAATACCTGCCACTTCAATCATCTTTAATGTGCGCGGCGTGTGGGTACGTTCGGTGAGGATCAGCCCGTCGATATTCCACGAGAGCATCGATTCGAGGCGTTCTTGCTCCATTTCCGGTTTATAACCGTAGTGAGCCAACATGGTTTGATAACCGTGTGCGTCGGTAACGCTTTCAATTCCGCGTAACACTTCGGCAAAAACCTGGTTAGTCAGAGAAGGTAGCAGGACGCCAATCGCCCGACTGGTGGCGTTTGAGAGGATATCGGGTGCGCGATTGGGAATATAACCCAGTTCATCAAGAGCGGCAGCGATCTTGCCGCGCAGGGCGACGGAGACTTGCTCCGGGTTGCGTAAAAAACGACTGACCGTCATTTTGGTCACGCCTACACGATCAGCCACATCCTGAAGTACGGGTCTTTTCTTTTTCATCGTCCTGAAAGGTACAAAAGGGATAGATTCTTTTAGTTTACCACGGACGCATCAGAACCTTCCCGATTCCTCGGGAAGGTTTGTGAGATAAATTTAGACTGGCGGTAAATCGAACAGCAGAATTTCACTGTCGCTATCGGCGTGGATGGATATCGCCTGCTCATCCCAAATTGCCAGGCCATCGCTGGTCGAGGCTTTTACGCCGTTAATGGTGACGTTGCCTTTCACCACCTGGATCCAGACGCGGCGTTCAGCGGCAATCTGATGTATTGACTGTTCATCTTTCACCAGCGCCCAGCGGTACAGCTCCATATCCTGATGCACTTTCAACGAACCGTCACGCGCATCCGGCGAGAGCACCAGTTGTTTGCCCTGTACGGCATCGAAGCGACGCT
Organism: Escherichia sp. 20412-1; assembly: GCF_003027595.1. NCBI lineage: Bacteria > Pseudomonadati > Pseudomonadota > Gammaproteobacteria > Enterobacterales > Enterobacteriaceae > Escherichia > Escherichia sp. 20412-1. Next base: position 36,517 of record NZ_PYQM01000017.1, read on the forward strand.
GTTCATAACGCGGCGTAATGCCGTTTTCTTCCGGCATGATCCAGATCTGATACAGATGCAGACGCTCGGTGCTACTTGGGTTGTACTCTGAGTGACGAATACCCGTACCCGCACTCATAATCTGAAACTCGCCCGCCGGAACCTGTTCTTTGTTCCCCATGCTGTCCTGATGCTCAACCGCACCTTCCAGCACATAGGTCAAAATTTCCATATCTTTATGTGGGTGAGTGCCGAAGCCCTGCCCTGCTTCAATCACGTCGTCGTTAATCACACGCAGCGCGGAGAAGCCCATAAAGTTCGGATCGTAATAGTTGGCAAAAGAGAAAGTGTGCCAGGAGTCCAGCCAGCCATGATTCGCATGGCCACGTTCATTTGCTTTGCGTAAGTAGATCATTTGTATTCGCCCCCTGAATGATTTGATGGGCTTAGTGTGGACCCGATCCGTCCGGGATGATAGAGGGTGAAAATTGACCCCTCTGTTCAAAAAAATTGAACTATTTGAGGGGGCATAAAACTTACTTCGCGAGAGTTACCGTGGAGGGTGAAGCTTGCTCAAAACCGCGCTCAAGGATTTCCAGATTAGTAAGAACTTCAGATTCCTTGACGTAATTTGGCGCACCGGTAGTAATGGTTTGATACAGCGCATCGTAGACGCGTCCGTAATCTCCCACTTCCGGCTTCATTTCCTCTCTTACCGTAACGCCCTCGTCATTGACATACTCCAGCACACCGACCGAATCATCCGCCGCGAATCCCGCTTCGCCCGGCATAATATTAGCCTTCAGGCTGGTTTCCTGCTGGTCAATACCGTATTTAATAAATGTACCTTTCTTACCGTGAACGATAAATTTCGGATAATCGATTTTCACCAAATGGCTGGTTTTGACGATGGCTTTCAAATCACCATAAAACAACTGCGCTTCGAAAGTGTCGTCCGGATTGGCTTTATTACGCAGGCTGCGAATATCGTAAGCCACATGATCCGGGCGACCAAACAGTGAAATAATCTGGTCGAGGGTATGCACGCCAAGACCATAGAACGCGCCATCTTGCGGTAGTCCGGGTTTAGTTTCTGCCACCGGGCGGTAGTAGTCAAAATGGCTTTCCACTTCGACAATCTCTCCCAGCTTGCCGCTTTCAATCGCTTTTTTCGCCGTCAGGAAGCAGGAGTCAAAGCGACGATTCTGATACGACGTGACGGTCAGCCCTTTACTTTTTGCCAGCGCAAACAGCTCTTTCGCTTGCGCAAGCGTAGGGGTGAACGGTTTTTCGACCAGCACATTTTTTCCGGCCTCCAGCGCGCGCTTCGCATACTCGAAGTGGCTGTCAGCATGGGTGCAGACGACAACCAGCTTAACGTCGGGATCATTTAATACTTCGTCGAGATCGCTGGTGAAATGAATATGGGAATAGATGGGAGCCTGTTCTTCCGGCCTGGCATGGCGGCGAAAAATATGCGCGACATGCCAGCTATCCTTGCGGTTAAGTACATACGGCAGATGGTAACGGGTGGTGCTTTTACCGAAGCCAATGAAGGCGCAGTTAATGACCATAGTTTCGTCCTTTTTAAGGTGGTTAGTGACACCTTAGCGCAAAGCGGACGTGGTTCCTATGCCTGTGTTTCAGTACGTCAGATTGTTGGCAAAGTGCACTTTGATCATGCCGGATGCGGCGTGAACGCCTTATCCGGCCTACACAAAATGGCATCGGTTTGTAGGCCTGATAAGCGTAGCGCATCAGGCAATTTTGCATTTGTCTCAACACGAGCACTTCCCGTGGGCAAAATAGCAAGTCAGCCTGGCTGAAACGAAAGCAAAAAAAAGCCAGCACCCGGCTGGCTAAGTAATACTGGAAGCAATGTGAGCAATGTCGTGCTTTCAGGTTCTCCGCGAGGGTCTTCCTGATCGCGAGACAATAATAATCATTCTCATTCGCACTTGTCCAACACTTTTTGCAAAAAAATGCATTTGACTCGCTTTTGAAAGTCAATGATGTTGAAAGGGACATTTACACCAAAGAGGACAGAGGAATGAATGAGATAGTGATACGCCACGCTGAAACGCGCGATTACGAGGCTATTCGGCAGATTCACGCCCAGCCGGAGGTGTATTACAACACGCTACAGGTGCCTCATCCTTCCGCTCATATGTGGCAGGAGCGACTCGTCGGGCATCCCGGCATCAAGCAACTCGTCGCCTGTATTGATGGAGACGTCGTAGGTCATCTTACCATTGACGTACAGCAACGCCCGCGTCGCAGTCATGTTGCCGATTTTGGTATCTGCGTCGACTCCCGCTGGAAGAATCGCGGCGTCGCCAGTGCCCTGATGCAAGAGATGATTGAAATGTGCGACAACTGGTTGCGGGTAGATCGCATTGAGCTAACGGTGTTTGTCGACAACGCCCCGGCAATTAAGGTCTATAAAAAATACGGCTTTGAGATTGAAGGAACTGGCAAGAAGTACGCATTGCGAAACGGTGAATATATTGATGTGTATTATATGGCGCGGGTGAAATAGAAAATTTGCAATCTAAGTTTGTCATTTAAGCCCTCACCTACCGGGAGAGGGCTTAACATATTAATACCCCGCCGTTAAATCATCTACCGAACGTGGATCAGATGCGCCGTACAACTCACCGTCCGGAGCAACCATAATGCTTTGCGTGCTGCCCATCGCTTCTTTCAGCGCCACTTTCTGGCCTTTTGCTTCCAGTAGCTTGAGCGTATCCGGGCTAAATCCTTTCTCCACTCGCAACTCGTCCGGCAACCACTGATGGTGGAAACGCGGCGCATTAGTCGCTTCAGCGACGTTCATTCCATAATCGATACTGTTCACTACCATTTGCAGCACGGTGGTGATAATTCGGCTACCGCCAGGGCTGCCAGTGACCAGCCAGGTTTTGCCATCTTTCACCACAATGGTTGGTGACATCGATGACAGCGGGCGCTTGTTCGGCCCTACAGCATTGGCATCACCGCCTACCAGCCCGTACACGTTCGGTACGCCCGGTTTGGCCGAGAAATCATCCATTTGGTTATTAAGCAAAATACCGCTCTCGCCCGCGACAATGCCCGTACCGAAGGTGGTGTTCAGCGTATAGGTCACCGCCACCGCGTTACCGTCTTTATCCACCACTGAATAATGGGTGGTTTGATTACTCTCATAAGGTGCAAGCTTGCCGGGGCGAATTTCGCTGGACGGCTTCGCTTTATTGATATCAATTTGATCGGCAATAGATTTGGCATAGGCCTTATTCGTCAGCGCCTGCCACGGTACTTTGACAAAATCCGGATCGCCAAGGTATTCCGAGCGATCGGCATAGGCATGTTTCTCGGCTTCGGCCATGATTTGCATCGCATCAGCGCTACCAAAGCCATATTTCTTCATATCGAAGTTTTCCAGAATATTGAGGATCTGCACGATATGAATCCCACCAGAAGATGGCGGTGGCATGGAGTAAACCTGATACCCGCGATAATCGCCACTAATCGGTGTGCGTTCGACCGCTTTATACGCAGCCAAATCCTCTTTGGTAATCAAACCACCGTTTTTCTGCATCTCCTGGGCAATCTGCTCAGCTATTGTGCCTTTGTAAAACGCGTCCGGGCCATTTTCGGCAATCATCTCCAGGCTCTTTGCCAGGTTCGCCTGCACCAACTTGTCGCCCTTTTTCAGCGGCTCCCCCTCTTTCCAGAAGATAGCCTTGCTGTTTTCGTGATTCGGCAGCACTTCGCTACCATAGGTTTTGAGATCGTCAGCCAACGCATCGTTAACGATAAAACCATCACGCGCCAGTTTAAACGCGGGCTGAACCACTTTGTTCAGCGGCATGGTGCCGTATTTATCCAGCGCCAGCGAGAAACCTGCTACCGTGCCAGGCGTGCCGGAGGCCAGATGCGAAGTGAGTGATTTTTTACTGTCCGGGTTGCCCTGGTCATCGAGGAACATATCGCGGGTCGCTTTGGCAGGTGCCATTTCGCGGAAGTCGATAGCGGTGGTGTTGCCATTTTTAGTGCGGATCAGCATAAAACCGCCGCCCCCCAGATTCCCCGCCTGCGGATGCGTTACCGCCAGCGCATATCCCACCGCCACGGCAGCATCCACGGCATTCCCGCCCTCCTTGAGGATATCTACCCCCACCTGAGTGGCAGTGGCATCGACAGAAGCCACCATTCCCTGCTTCGCGCGCACCGGATGGAAGACATCCTCCTCCACGCCATACGAGACGGGCGGCGGCGCAGGTGGCGCGGCTGCCGCACTAAAACAACATCCTGAAAGTAAAGTAGCAATCGCCGCCCGGCGTAAAAACGTCGGTTTTATCATCGTTATTCTCCAGTTGTATGAGGGGCCTTCCCCACTTAAGCCTGGTGTATAACTCTGAAATAATCATCGTTTTGCCGGGAAGCGAGTAAACTTAAAGGATATCTTCAGAGGAGGATACGCGATGAAACGACTTCTGCTTTTGACGGCACTCCTGCCGTTTGTCGGCTTTGCACAGCCCATTAATACTCTGAATAATCCTAACCAGCCGGGATATCAAATCCCCAGCCAGCAACGGATGCAAACCCAGATGCAGACTCAGCAAATCCAACAAAAAGGGATGCTGAATCAGCAACTGAAAACTCTGACGCAACTACAACAGCAGCATTTAGAAAATCAGATTAACAGCAACTCGCAGCGGGTATTGCAGTCACAGCCGGGGGAGCTAAATCCCGCCCGGCAGCAAATGCAGCCCAACAACAACGGCGGGATGTTAAACGGCAACCGTAATCCGGATAGTTCGTTGAATCAGCAGCATATGCTGCAAGAGAGGAGAAACGGCGACATGCTGAATCCACCCAGCACATCGCAGCCTGACCTTCCGTTGAAAACTATTGGGCCGTAAAATTTGGCCCGATCACGTCAATCACATCAGTACAGATGCAATCCACGCCCCAGCGCAGCAACTCTGCCGCTCGCTGGGGTCTGTTGACGGTATAAACCAGAATCCGCAACCCAGCGTCTTTCAACTGCATCACTCGCGCTTTATCGAGCAACTTATGATTGAGATGAATAGAGACGCAGCCCAGCCGCGTAGTCAGTTCGCGCCAGTCGTCGCGCCACTCATCAAGCAACAAACCGCGCGGCAGTTCCGGTGCTGCCAATTGTGCGGCTTCTAAAGCATCAATCTCAAACGATGACAGCAGCGGTGGGGTCATCTCCGCCCAAAGTTCGCGTGCCGCCAGTGCCACCATTTTGCCCGTCGACGACCCGGTGCCGGTGGTGGGTTTGATTTCGATATTCGCCATCATCCCGTGTTCGCGACAGCGTTCCGCCACCTGCGAAAGCAACGGCAGCGGCTCACCTTTAAACGCTTTGCTGTACCAACTGCCTGCATCCACGCGCAGTAAATCCTGCCAGTTCAGTTCGCCCGCGACGCCCCAGCCGTTGCTGGTACGTTCGAGGTTGTCATCATGGAGCAAGAAGATCTCACCATCTTTCGATAACTTCGCATCAAATTCGATCATCTTATGACCGTATTTTGCCCCCACGTCGATTGCCGCCAGGGTGTTTTCCGGGGCAAGTTTACCGCCGCCACGGTGGGCGACAATGCGGGGATAAGGCCAGTTACTCATACTCGTTGTCCTGTTTCACCATCAAAAAGATGTAGCTGATTTTCCGGCAAATGCAGCCACAACATGCTGCCTGCCGTCGGGCGTTCCTGATGCGCCAGTCGTACCACCAGCTTCTGATCGCCCCAGCGTCCGTGCGCCAGATTATCAGCGCCGAGGATCTCCAGCGTGTCCATCACCAGCGGCACGCCGCCTTCTGCCTGCGAGCTTAACGCAATATGTTCCGGGCGGATACCGAGGGTCATTTTACGCCCGGCATACTGCCGATAATAACCGTTCAACGGTAGTACGATGCCGCCGTCCAGCTCGAAGTGCGTACCTTCGTTATTCACGCGACCTGTCAGCAGGTTCATCGCCGGACTGCCGATAAAACTCGCCACAAACAGGCTGGCGGGTTTTTCGTACACTTCAACCGGCGTGCCAATCTGTTCGGCAACGCCGCCGTTCATTACCATCACTCGCTGGGCGAGGGTCATCGCTTCAACCTGATCGTGGGTGACGTAGAGTGATGTCGTTTTCAGACGACGGTGTAACTGCTGCAACTCAAGACGCATCTGTACGCGCAGCTTGGCATCGAGGTTAGAGAGCGGCTCATCAAACAAGAACACCGCCGGATCGCGCACAATCGCGCGCCCCATCGCCACACGCTGACGCTGACCGCCAGAAAGCTCGCGTGGACGGCGCTTAAGCAAACCGTCAAGTTCGAGAATGCGTGCTGCTTCTTTGACACGTTCAGCAATTTGCTGCTTGCCCATACCGCGAATTTTCAGCCCCCACGCCATATTCTCCTCTACGCTCATATGCGGATAAAGCGCGTAGTTCTGGAACACCATCGCAATCCCGCGATCTTTCGGCTCCATTTCGGTTACGCGCTGCTCGTTGATCCAGATATCGCCCTCAGTCACCTGCTCCAGCCCGGCAACCATGCGCAGTAGCGTGGATTTTCCGCAGCCAGACGGCCCAACCATCACAATAAATTCACCGTCTGCCACATCAAGCGTCAGCGGTTTAATGACCTGGGTTTTGCCATCCCAGCTTTTGGTTACTGCCTGTAATTTCAGTCCTGCCATCTTATTTCTCACTATCGACCAGGCCGCGCACAAAGGCACGCTGCATCACTAAAACAATCAATACTGGTGGGATCAGGGTTAACAACATCGCAGCCATCACCGAGTTCCATTCTGTCGTGCCTTCGCCAGTGGCGATCATCCCTTTAATCCCCGCCACGGTGGTGCCGAGATCAACATCGGTAATAATCAGCAGCGGCCACAGATACTGGTTCCAGCCGTAGATAAAGGTGATCACAAACAGCGCCGCCAGATTGGTTTTTGACAGCGGAAAGACAATGTCGCAAAAGAAGCGCATCGGTGACGCACCGTCGATACGAGCCGCTTCCACCAGCTCATCCGGCAGCGTCATAAAGAACTGCCGGAACAGGAACGTAGCGGTCGCTGAGGCCATCAGCGGCAGCGTTAAACCTGCGTAGCTGTCGAGCATCTTCAGATTGGCGATCACTTCTACCGTCGGGAAAATACGCACTTCAACCGGCAGCATCAGAGTAATAAAAATCATCCAGAAGAAGAGGTTACGCAGCGGAAAACGAAACCAGACGATGGCGAATGCCGAGAGCATCGAAACGGTAATTTTGCCCAGCGTAATGCTGAACGCCATCACGAAACTGTTAAGCAACATCCGCCAGAATGGCGCGCTATTCGTGCCTACTCCGTTTACCCAAATGTTATGGATATTCTCCAGCAGATGCGTGCCGGGGATCAGCGTCATCGGCGCGGCGTAGACTTCCTGTTTATCCAGCGTCGCTGCGACAAACGCCACGTACAGCGGGAAGAGGATCACCGCAATCCCAAGGATCAGCATGGTATGGCTGAATATCGTCAGCCACGGACGGTTCTCAATCATTGGTAACGCACCTTGCTTTCAACATAGCGGAACTGCACCACCGTCAACACGATGACGAGGAACATCAACACCACCGACTGCGCGGCAGACGAAGCCAGATCCAGTCCGGTAAAGCCTTCGCGGTAGATCTTATAAATCAGCGTGGTAGTGGCCTGTACTGGCCCACCGGACGTAGCGGCATCAATCACCGGGAAGGTGTCGAAGAAGGCGTACACCAGATTAACCACCAGCAGAAAGAAACTCACCGGAGCGATAAGCGGTAACGCGATCTTAAAGAAGCGGCGAATCGGGCCTGCGCCGTCAATGGCCGCCGCTTCGATCAGTGAACGGGGAATGGATTGCAGCGCGGCATAGAAGAACAGAAAGTTGTAGCTGATTTGCTTCCACACCGAGGCGAACACCACCAGAAACATCGCCTGGCCGCTGTTTTGCGCGTGGTTCCAGTCATAGCCGAACTCAGCAAGAAAATGAGTGATCAGCCCGCGACCGGGGTTAAACAGGAAGATCCACAATACGGCGGCAACGGCGGGAGCCACGGCATACGGCAACAACATTAAAGTTTGATAGAAACGGCTGCCGCGCACGATGTACTCCACCAGCGCCGCAAAGAACAGCGACACCAGCAAACCGCTGACGGTGACAAAGGTGCTAAATTTTATCGTCGTCCAGAAGGAGTCGAGATAGTAACTGTCATGGAACAGCGTGACGAAGTTATCCAGCCCGACAAACTGGCTGGAGAAACCAAACGGATCGACGCTTTGTAGCGAGTACCACAACGCTTCGCCCGCAGGCCAGATAAAAAAGATAACGGTGATGATGAGCTGCGGCGCGACCAGCAAATAAGGCAGCCAGCGCGAGCGGAACACCGGACGGGATGATGACATTACGGTTAATTCCTGAACTGTGCCGGATGCGCTTCGCTTATCCGGCCTACACGCGATGCCAGGTCAGATAAGCGAAACGCATCCGACATTACACTGATTAAGACTTCGTCGATTTCTCAAAGCGGCGCAGCAACTGATTCCCACGCTCAACGGCGGTATCCAGCGCCTGCTGTGGCGTCTTCTTACCGGTCCACACGCTCTCCAGCTCTTCATCCACAATTACGCGGATCTGCGGCATATTGCCCAGACGCAGTCCTTTGGTATACGGCAACGGCGGCTTGTTCAGCATCTGACGCGTCGCAGTATCCGCTCCTGGGTTTTTCTCGTAAAAGCCCTGCTCACGGGTCAGGTCATAAGCCGCTTTAGTGATCGGCAGATAACCGGTTTTCTGATGCCACTCAGCAGCGTTTTCTGGCTTCGCGAGGAAGTCGAGGAACTTCGCCACACCGGTGTAAGTATCCTTATCTTTGCCCTGCATCACCCACAGGCTGGCTCCGCCGATAATGGCGTTTTGTGGCGCATCTTTCGCATCGGCGTCGTAAGGCATCATGCCTACGCCATAGTTGAATTTGGCATACTCTCGAATGTTGGCAAGCGAACCGGAAGAGGCGGTCGTCATCGCGCAATCACCGTTATAGAACTTCTCGGTGGATTCATCCTTACGCCCGACGTAGCTAAAATCGCCCTTCTTGTTCATCTCTTCCAGCATGGCGATATGTTTCACCTGCTCCGGCTTGTTGAACTCCAGCACCGCATCTGTGCCGTCAAACCCGTTGTTTTTGCTGGCAAATGGCAGGCCATTCCAGGCGCTAAAGTTTTCCAGTTGGATCCAGCCCTGCCAGCCGCTGGCGTAGCCGCACTTCATACCGGAGGCTTTCAGTTTTGCGGCATAGTCAGCCAAATCCTGCCAGGTTTTCGGCGGCTGCTCCGGGTCTAACCCTGCTTTTTTGAAAGCATCTTTGTTGTAATAGAGAACGGGAGTCGAGCTGTTGAACGGTTGGGAGAGTAAATGTCCGGTTTTGCTGTCGGAGTAGTAGCCTGAAACCGTCGGCACAAACTGCGACTCATCGAAGTTAATCCCCGCATCTTTAAATACTTCATACACCGGTTTAATCGCTTTCGACGCCATCATGGTGGCGGTGCCAACTTCATAAACCTGCAAAATAGCCGGCGCGTTACCGGTACGAAATGCTGCGATACCCGCGCTTAAATTCTGTTCGTAGTTGCCTTTGTAGGTCGGTACAATTTTGTAATCCGGGTTTTCGGCGTTAAAACGTTGAGCCAGAGAATCCACCTCTTTACCCAGTTCCCCTTCCATCGAATGCCAGAACGGAATAGTCGTCACGGCCTGTGCATTCCCCATTAACGCCAATCCGAGCGCCAGTGCTGAAGCTGTATAATGTAACGGTTTCATTGATTATCTCTCTTGTTGTACCGGATGCGCGAATTCACGCGTTTTATGCTCGCGGGGTAACATGACATGCTCGAATTACAGAAAAATAACTATTTTGTTACATTTTTAAGATAGTAAGGTGTCAGAAAGATGACAAGGCGGTGACGGTACGGGTGAGGGAAAATGGGAGATGGGGCACGGATAAGCGGGAAAATAGAAGGTCTGAGTCAAACTCTACAGATTGTAGATAATGTGCTCATCGTTTCATGCCGGATGCGGCGTGAACGCCTTATACGGCCTACAAGATCGTGCAAATTCAATATATTGCAACTCACCCAATAGGCCTGATAAGCGCAGCGCATCAGGCAATTTTACATTTGTCACCTGTCTCAAAGGAGTCTTTTGACTCCTTATCAATCAACGCGTTATTACCCGCCTAAATACGCGCTTCTCACCGCTTCGTTCGCCAGTAGTGCGTCGCCGGTATCGGAGAGCACCACATGACCGTTTTCCAGCACGTAGCCGCGATCTGCCAGCTTCAGCGCCTGATTGGCGTTCTGTTCGACGAGGAAGATGGTCATTCCCTGCTCGCGCAACTGCTCGATGGTGTCGAAGATTTGTTGGATGATAATCGGTGCCAGTCCGAGCGATGGCTCATCAAGCAGCAGCAAACGCGGATTGCTCATCAGTGCACGACCAATCGCCAGCATCTGCTGTTCACCGCCGGACATGGTGCCCGCCCGCTGAATACGGCGCTCATGCAGACGCGGGAACAGCTCATAGACCCACTTTATGCGCTCCTGAAACTGATCTCTTTCGGCAAAGAAACCGCCCATTGCCAGGTTCTCTTCCACCGTCATCCGCGAGAAGACACGACGCCCTTCCGGGACAATCGCCACTGCTTCACGCATGATTTTCGCCGTCTGCCAGTCGGTAATGTCTTTATCATCAAACACAATTCGTCCGCTGGTGGCGCGCGGGTCGCCGCATAACGTACCGAGCAAGGTGGTTTTCCCTGCGCCGTTCGCACCAATCAAGGTAACAATCTCTCCCTGATTAATATGCAGGCTCACCTCATGCAGCGCCTGGATTTTGCCGTAGTGGGCGCTGACTTTGTCAAAGGACAACATGACTTTTTCCATCTTATGCCTCACCTAAATAGGCACGGATCACGTCCGGGTTATTACGGATCTGCTCCGGCGTACCATTTGCCAGTGGCGTCCCCTGATTAACCACGTAGATTCTGTCTGAAATCCCCATCACCAGCTTCATATCGTGCTCAATCAACAAGATAGTGGTGTTGTGATGATTACGCAGCTCGGCAATCAGCTCATCCAGTTCTTTGGTCTCTTTCGGGTTAAGACCTGCCGCCGGTTCGTCGAGCATTAAAATCTCCGGCTGCGTCACCATGCAGCGGGCAATCTCCAGACGACGCTGGTCGCCATAGGCCAGGTTGCTCGCCTGGCGGTTGGCGTGTTCCAGCAAACCAATGCGCTCAAGCCAGGTTGCGGCGCGGTCGAGCGCTTCACTCTGGGCGCGACGGAAAGAAGGCGTTTTCAACAGGCCGGAAAACAGCCCGGTTTTTAGTTGCTGATGCTGCGCCACCAGCAGGTTTTCAATCACTGTCATTTCACGGAACAGACGCACATGCTGGAAGGTGCGCACCACGCCCATGCGGGCAATTTGCTGGCCGGGCAAACCTTCCAGATGCTGATCGCGCAGTAAAATGGTGCCGCCGGTGGGTTTGTAGAATCCGGTCAGGCAATTGAAGACCGTGGTTTTTCCGGCACCGTTAGGGCCGATTAACGAGACGATTTCCTGCGGGTACAGCTCGAGATTGACGTTGTTCACCGCCAACAGGCCGCCGAAGCGCATCATCAGGCCGTTAACAGATAATAATGGCTGACTCATGCCTGCTCTCCTTTCGCTTCGCCGTTCTTCAGCTTCAGTTGCGGGCGTGTCATGGGCAGCAAGCCCTGTGGACGCCAGATCATCATCAGCACCATCAGGCCACCGAGCATCAACATGCTGTATTCGTTGAAATCACGCATCAACTCGCGCGACACCACCAGCAGAACTGCCGCCAGAATCACCGCAAACTGTGACCCCATGCCACCGAGCACCACAATTGCCAGCACAAATGCCGATTCGGCAAAGGTGAAGGATTCCGGGCTGACAAAGCCCTGGCGCGCAGCAAACAGCGTTCCGGCGAAACCCGCAAACGCGGCGCTGATGGTAAAGGCTGTCAGCTTGATACGGCGCGGGCTTAAACCCAGCGAACGACAGGCGATTTCATCTTCACGCAACGCTTCCCATGCGCGACCCAGCGGCATCCGCAGCAGGCGATTAATGACGAATAAAGAAAACACCACCAGCAACAAGGCCACCAGGTAGAGAAAGATGACGCGATCGGACGGATCGTATTTCAGGCCAAAGAAATTACTGAAGGTATCCCAGCCGCCTTCACGGGCAGTACGACTGAACTCGAGGCCAAAAAAGGTCGGTTTAGGGATCTGGCTGATGCCGTTCGGACCGCCGGTAACTTCAGTATTATTGAGCAGCAAAATACGCACAATTTCACCGAAGCCGAGAGTAACGATCGCCAGATAATCACCGCGCAGACGCAACACCGGGAAACCGAGCAGGAAGCCCGCCGCCGCTGCCATCAGACCGGCAATCGGCAGACAGGTTCAGAAGCCAAGACCATAATAGTGATTGAGCAGCGCAAAGGTGTAAGCACCAATGGCGTAAAATCCGCCATAACCGAGCACCAGCAGGCCGGAAAGCCCTACCACCACGTTCAACCCGAGGCCGAGGATAATATAGATCATGGTCAGAGTGGCGATATCCACCGTCCCTCGCGACACCATAAACGGCCACGCCACCGCAATCACCAGCAGCGCCACGAGGAACAGCTTCTGTTTCACCGTGGAACCATCAATCGCTGGCAGGATGAACTTCGGCCCGGAAACGCTTTTCAACCCTTTCTGGAAAGCAGGTCGCACAAGCTGAAAGAAAAAGACCACCGCCGTGCCGATAAACACCCATTCCCAACGGACATCCGAAGCCGTGTCGACCACCAGTTTGGTGCCGTCCAGCTCCAGTTGCACGCCCATAAAGACGCCCGCCAGGACAAAGAACATGGCGGCAGAGAGCAGCGCCATTGCAATATGCATCGGTTTCATACTTTCTCTACCTCCGGACGCCCCAGAATACCGGTCGGCATCACCAGCAACACCAGAATCAGCAAGGCGAATGAAACCACATCTTTATATTCCGTACTCAGATAGGCAGAAGAGAGCGCCTCCGCAATCCCCAGGATCAGCCCGCCAATCATCGCCCCCGGAATGCTACCAATCCCGCCGAGTACCGCAGCAGTAAAGGCTTTCATCCCGGCCATAAAGCCAATATAGGGGTTAATCACGCCGTAGAACTGACCGAGCAGAACGCCTGCCACCGCCGCCATCGCTGCGCCAATCACAAAGGTCAGCGCAATCACCCGGTCGGTGTTAATGCCAAGCAGACTCGCCATTTTCAGATCTTCCGCGCAGGCACGACACGCGCGTCCCATACGGGAATAGCGAATGAAAATCGTCAGCGCCAGCATGGCGAGGAAGGTGACAATCCAGATCACCGCCTGCATGGTGGTAATAGACGCAGAGAAGTTTTCGCTATGACCCACTATCCACTGACCGTTAAACAGGCTGGGCAGCGCCACGTCGCGCGAACCTTCGGTCAGGCTGACGTAGTTTTGCAGGAAGATAGACATGCCAATCGCGGAAATAAGGGCAATCAGACGTTTAGAGTTACGCACCGGGCGATACGCTACCCGTTCGATACTCCAGCCGTAAGCGCTGGCAATGACTATTGCACCGACGAATCCCGCCGCCACCAGCAGCCAGCCGGTATCAATGCCCATCATCATCAGCGCAGCGATGATCATAAACGAGACGTAGCTGCCGATCATATAAACCTCGCCGTGGGCGAAGTTGATCATGCCGATAATGCCGTAAACCATGGTGTAGCCGATGGCAATCAGCGCGTAAGTACTGCCCAGCGTGACGCCGTTAAACATCTGCTGCAAGAAATACAAAAACTGCTCAGACATAAGGTAACCTTTCTAAACCTGCCCGCTTTTCACGGGCAGTGGGATGATTACTTGGCTGCCGTGGAAGAACCGTCGGCGTGCCACTGGAAGACACCAAAATCAAATCCCTTCAGATCGCCTTTTTCATCCCAGTTCAGCGGCCCAATCACGGTATTAGCACCGTTAGCTTTTAAATCTTTCACCAACGCCAACGGTTCATCGCTGCCGGTACGCTCAAGGGCAGTCGCCAGAGATTGCACCGCTGCGTAGGTGATCCAGACATAGGGACCGGTTGGATCTTTCTTGTCGGCTTTCAGCGCATCAACAATGCCCTGGTTTGCCGGGTCCTGGTCATAACGTTTTGGCATGGTGACCAACATACCTTCGGCAGCATCACCGGCAATGTTCGACAGCGACGCGTTACCGACACCTTCCGGCCCCATAAACTGGGTTTTCAGGCCGACGGAACGAGCCTGGCGCAGCATCTGCCCCATTTCCGGGTAGTAACCGCCGTAGTAAACGAAGTCGATGTTTTCTTTTTTCAGGCGGGCAACCAGCGCGGAGAAATCTTTCTCGCCAGCAGTAATGCCGTCGAAGAAGACGATATTGGCATTAGCCGCTTTCAACGCGTCCTGCACCGAACGCGCCAGCCCTTCGCCATACTGTTGTTTGTCGTGAATAATGGCGATGCGCTCAGGTTTCACCGTCTCAACAATGTATTTCGCGGCAGTCGGCCCCTGGGAGGAGTCCAGCCCGGCAGTGCGCATGATGTGTTGATAACCGCGTTGAGTCAGTTCCGGGTTGGTCGCCCCCGGCGAGATCATCAGAATACCTTCGTCTTCATAGATGTCCGACGCCGGCTGGGTAGAGGAGGAACAGAGATGACCAATAACGTATTTAATGCCGTCGTTAACGATTTTGTTGGCGACCGCAACGGCTTGTTTCGGATCGCAGGCGTCGTCATATTCCACGCCAACCAGCTTATCGCCTTTAATTCCTCCTTTCGCGTTAATGTCTTTGATTGCCTGGCGAGCACCGTTAAATTCCATATCGCCCCACTGGGCAACCGGGCCAGACATCGCGCCGACAACGGCAACTTTAATATCGTCGGCCAACGCGGTGTGTGATATTGCCAGTGCAATCATCCCTGCGATGATAGTTTTCGCATTCCGTTTCATTATTCAAAATCCCCACTCGTAATGTTGTGTTGCTTTGTTTTTATGTATTAAAAAATCTGGTTGTTCTTTTTTTATACTGCGCTGTTTTGCCTGTCTGATTAAGGGTTTAGCGCAGTATTTTGTGATAATAGCGATTAAAATCCCTATTTTTCAGTCGATTAAGAACAGATAATATTCTGAATTTATTGATAGATAAACAGAAAAAAGCGCCGTTGTCAGCATAAAATAACGACACAAAGGGCGGAATAATTCACTACCATTCAGGGGATTATGCTGGACAATTTTCATTCTCTAATGTTTTTAATTTGTAATTATTGCTGAAAAAAAATTAATCACCTGCCAAAAGAAATAAAAAAGAGAAAGCCTCCGATTAAATTATTTCGCTACACTGGTTCCACTTTTGTGATTTGTACGGGTTACCTATGAAGCTGACCATCATTCGATTAGAAAATTTTAGCGACCAGGACCGGATTGACCTGCAAAAGATCTGGCCGGAGTATTCCCCTGCGTCTTTACAGGTTGACGATAACCACCGTATCTACGCCGCGCGTTTTAACGAGCGCCTGCTTGCTGCCGTGCGAGTAACCTTAAGCGGCACTCAGGGGGCACTGGATTCCCTACGCGTGCGGGAAGTCACCCGCCGACGCGGTGTGGGGCAATATCTGCTGGAAGAGGTGTTACGTAACAATCCTGGCGTTTCATGCTGGTGGATGGCGGATGCCGGTGTGGAAGATCGCAGCATGATGGCGGCGTTTATGCAGGCGTTGGGATTTAAGGAACAACCGGGCGGCTGGGAAAAGCATTAATATTCAGGTGTGATGACAAACGAGGGATTGCCTGATGCGCTACGCTTATCAGGCCTACAATGTGTATTTCAATTTACTGATTTCTGTAGATCTTGTAGGCCGGATAAGGCGTTTACGCCGCATCCGGCATGAAGCAATGAACTTGATATCAGCAATTTGACGGCAACCCTGGGTTGCCGATTAATGATTACTTCGCATCGGTCGCCGTGCCATTAGCGTGCCAGTCAAACACGCCGAACTCGAAGCCTTTCAGATCGCCTTTCTCATCCCAGGTCAGCGGCCCCATCACCGTATCAACCGGGTTCGCTTTCAGGTATTTGGCGATCTCAGCCGGATCGTCGGACTGGTTCAGACCCGCCTGTAAAGATTGCAGTGCCGCGTAGGTGGTCCACACGAATGCGCCGCTTGGATCCTGTTTTTTCGCTTTGATCGCGTCAACAATTGGTTTGTTCGCCGGAACCTGATCGTAGTTCTTCGGCTTGGTCACCAGCAGACCTTCCGCTGACTCGCCCGCGATATTAGACAGCGAGACGTTAGCCACACCTTCCGGCCCCATAAACTGGGTTTTCAACCCCGCCGCACGTGCCTGACGCAGGATCTGCCCCATTTCCGGGTGGTAACCGCCGTAGTAAACGAAGTCGATATTCTCTTTCTTCAGACGCGCCACCAGGGTTGAGAAGTCTTTTTCTCCGGCGGTGATGCCGTCAAAGAACACCACGTTAGCGTTACCTTTCTTCAGGCCGTCCTGCACCGCACGCGCCAGACCTTCACCGTACTGCTGTTTGTCATGAACGATAGCAATACGCTGCGGTTTCACTTTCTCAAGAATATATTTCGCCGCTGTTGGTCCCTGGTCAGAGTCCAGGCCAGTGGTGCGCATAATCAACTTATAGCCACGCGCGGTCAGTTCTGGCGCGGTTGCCGCTGGGGTGATCATTAAAATACCTTCATCTTCATAGATGTCAGACGCTGGCTGCGTTGATGAAGAACAGAGGTGGCCAATCACATATTTTATGCCGTCGTTAACAACTTTGTTCGCCACTGCTACCGCCTGTTTCGGGTCACAGGCATCGTCATATTTTACGATTTGCAGTTTGTTGCCTTTAACGCCGCCTTTGGCGTTAATATCCGCAACTGCCTGCTCTGCGCCAGTAAATTCCTGGTCACCATACTGGGCTACCGGGTCAGACATCGCTCCGACAACCGCGACTTTGATATCTTCCGCCAGAGCCATATTGCTGAATGCCAGCGCGATACATCCTGCCAGTAACGCTTTACCCTTTATATTCATCCTGAGAATCCCCATTCTTCTGGTTATTACGTGTATTGTGATGTTGTTGTACAGCACTTTATTTCGTTTTGTGTATGACTACCCGTGCCTTAGCAGCATACTCTGCTAAAACATACCCGATTTTTATGATTTTGGAACGAGAAATTTAGACGAAACACCACAAATTCATAACAAAAATTACCATCATTGAGAACCATATCTTCGCTTAGATATTTATAAATACATGAAATGTATATTAATATATTATTTGCTATATTTATGGCATATCTTAAATAAGATATTCAGTTCAAGAATAAATAAAACATTAATCATCATTTAAAACAATAAAATATAACCCACCCTTCCTCTTATTTATTACAAAAAGTTTATTAGCAATTTTAGCCAACGCTACCATCTGTGATCCTGTTAACATTTTAATTTATTCGAATTAATATAAAATCTTAGACCAAGGATTCATCCTTAATATGATAAGAAACATAACATTCGAATTATGAATATTTATTTCTTATCAGCCGCGCCATAACTATAAAAGGAACTTATCATTTGAATCAGTTCGATATTATAATTCTGACACACGGTGAAGCTGGTAATTATTTATTATCCAGCAGCGAAATGATTGTAGGTAAAACAAAAAATTCCACGTCGCTTTCTCTGCAGCCTGGAATGTCACCTGAAACACTTATGCTACAAGTAAAAGCGGTACTCAGGCCTGGTATTGATACGCTCATATTCACAGATATCTATGGCGGAACGCCATCAAATATTGCCCTCCTTCTTTCTAAAGATTTTCCCATTCGCTGTATCAGCGGTGTCAATTTGGCTATGTTAATCGAAGCCAACATGTTACAGGATTCTGACGAAATACTTACCTTTGAAGAATATGTTCAACATGTACATGATGCGGGTAAAGAAATGGTTCAAACTTATTACTTTAATAAAGGATGATAAACTATGAGTATAGTACATGCCCGTATTGATTACCGTTTAATTCATGGACAAGTTATAACAAAATGGTTAAAAAGAAGTGATGCTAATAAAATAATTGTCATTGATGACCCTTTATCACGCGATCCTTTTCTTGCCGAAGTCTATAAGATGGCAGCGCCAAGTGGCGTCGAAGTAATAATGACATCTATTGAAGATGTATTACAGCGCTGGAATAGCAATAACTTCTATGAAGGAAAGCTATTAATACTTTTCAAATCGATCGATTCTGCATTACAAACCATACAAGGTGGTTTAATACTAGAGGAATTACAGGTCGGCGGCGTTGAAAACACTCCAGGAAGGAAAATAGTTTTCAATCAAATATCACTCAATCATGAAGATGCCGACAAACTTCAAATCATCGAAGATA
Source organism: Escherichia sp. 20412-1 (assembly GCF_003027595.1). NCBI lineage: Bacteria > Pseudomonadati > Pseudomonadota > Gammaproteobacteria > Enterobacterales > Enterobacteriaceae > Escherichia > Escherichia sp. 20412-1. The sequence continues at coordinate 55,043 of NZ_PYQM01000017.1, forward strand.
AGAATATAAAAATTTATTTCCAAACTATTCCTGAAGAAGATCCTGCCAGCCTACAAAAAATCAAAAATAAGTTACCTTAATTAAGGAGAGGAACTTATGTCTATTTTTACCGCAGCAATTATTGCCCTGGTATATTGGATATCCCAGGCAAAGGTATGGTACGGTTTTTCTATTATGCGTATGCCATTATCGATAGCGCCTATTATGGGACTAATCTTTAATGATATGCCAACCGCTTTATCTGTTGGGGCCACCTTACAGATGATCTATATCGGGAGTATTGCCCCGGGAGGAAACCCTCCTGCCGATGAAGGTTTAGCCTCGTGTATCGCAATCCCAATTGCACTTACCGCAGGTATTAAACCAGAAATTGCTATCTCTTTAGCTATTCCTCTGGGATTGCTGGGCGTGGTTCTGGAAAACGTGCGCAAAACACTGAACACTACGTTTGTCCACATGGCTGACCGCTATGCAGAAAAAGGGGATATCAAAGGCATACAACGCGCAGCCACAATATATCCTCTCCTGTTAGCCTTTCCGATGCGTTTTGTACCGGTATTCATCGCCTGTTTGTACGGCCCGGATGCCATTGCCTCTTTTGTAAACCTGCTTCCCGCCTGGTCGACGAATGGACTGGCGATTGCCGGTAATATTCTGCCTGCACTCGGTTTCGCAATAACCATCATTGTCATCGGTAAAAAACAATATATCCCTCTGTTCATTATCGGCTTTTTCCTCGTGACCTATTCAGGTTTGAATACTATTGGCATCTCTATTTTTGGACTCTGTGCCGTCCTCTTATATATGCAGTCACAAAATGCAAAAGGAACGCAAAATGGATAATACAATTGAGTCAGGATACTCAGCATCCTCACCAATTACGCAAAGAGATGTTCAGATTGTTTGGCTAAAATGGCACGCGTTCTCTGAAACATCTTTGAATTTCGAACGCTTGCAAGCGCTGGCATTTTGTAACGCAATGACAGGAGTATTAGCGAAATTATATCCCGATGAAAAAGATCTCGCTAAAGCCCTACAACGCCATTTAACCATGTTCAACACTCAGGCGAACTGGGGATCGGTTATCGCTGGTATTAGTATTGCGCTGGAGGAAAAAGCAGCCCAGGAACCAGAAGAACAACGTGAAGCAACAACGCAGCTCGTTACGGGTTTAAAAACGGGTCTTATGGGGCCTGTATCAGGTATTGGTGACACGTTAGACTTTGGTACATTGCGCCCCATTGTTATTGGTGTCTGTATCCCGTTTGTTATTCAGGGATACGTTATTGCCGCACTTCTCCCCCTGATTTACCAGGTTGTTTACATGTTTTTCGCCAGTCGATTTGCACTCAATATCGGCTATAAAAAAGGGAAAGAATCAATCCTGGAAATCCTGCATTCTGGTAGCATTCATCGAATCATTGAAGGCGCAGGAATGTTCGGGTTGTTGATGATGGGGGCGCTTTCAGCAACATATGTAAAAATTAAGACGCCATTGCACATTACAACCGGTGGCGGTAATACCATCGTCTTGCAGGATATGCTGGATAAAATTGTACCTAACATGTTTCCGCTTATTGCCGTGTTGGGTATTTATTTTTACATACAAAAGTGTGGCCCACATTTCTTACGCATTCTGGTAACTATTCTGTTTTTAAGCCTGGCGTTTTCTTTCTTTGGAGTTTTATAAAATGAAAAAGATAACTATCACGCCAAGACCTTTTGTTGATAAAGGCAAAGTCTATATTGAAAAACTACAATCTGCAGGTTATGACGTTGAATGTAATACCAGTGGAGGTCGATATAGCAAGGAAGAACTCATCGAGAAAATTAAATATGCAGATGCCATTATTACCGGCAACGATCCTTTAGACAGAGAAGTGATTGATCAGGCCAAAAACTTGAAGGTTATATCGAAATATGGTGTAGGGTTAGACAATATAGATGTCGATTACGCGAATAGAAAAGGCATCGTAGTGCACAAAGCTCTCAATGCCAATTCTATTTCCGTTGCAGAGATGGCCATCCTGATGATGCTCTCCAGTTGCCGAAAATATGTCGAAACCGAGAATCAAGCCAGAAATGGTCAGGATGTCAGGCTTGTCGGTCATGAGCTATATCAAAAAACGCTGGGATTAATTGGGCTTGGTGCAATTGGTCAGCATGTTGCCCATATTGCTCATTCTCTTGGAATGATTATCACCGCCTATGATCCCTATCTCGATAAAAATAAAGTTCCATCTTATATAGAGCTTAAATCACTGGATGATATTTATCATCATAGCGACATCCTTTCTCTACATTTGCCGTTACTGGATAATACTCGTAATCTGATCAACGAGACGGTATTCGATAAAATAAAACCCTCGGCCATTTTAATTAACACAGCAAGGGGGGGATTGGTTGATGAAGAATCTTTATATAGCGCACTTATTAATCAGAAAATAGCCTTTGCCAGCGAAGATATTGAGTTGAAGGAACGTTCAGCAAAAATTAAAGAACTAAAAAATTATTCTATTACACCTCATGCTGCTTCATTCACCAATGAGGCCGAGCATAACACCATGCAAATTTCTATTAAAAATGTCCTACAGGAACTGGAGAAAGAATAATGAAAGAGCTTAAAGGGATTATTACCGCAATGGTAACGCCTTTCGATGAAATGGAAAAAATGGACATTTCAGCAGCAAAAAAAATGGCACGTTGGTTAGTCGATAAAGGCGTACACGGCTTGTTTATTTGCGGAACGAACGGTGAGTTTCATTTGCTCTCCGATGACGAAAAAGTTGAACTAACAAAAGCCGTAGTTGAAGAAGTTGGCAATGAAGTGACTATTTGTGCAGGCGCAGGTTGCTGTAGCACAAAACAAACTATTGAATTAACAAGACGCTTAGTAGATGCAGGTGCCGATTACATTTCCGTTGTGACACCATACTACCTGGTGCCTAACCAGGAAGATTTATACCGCCACTATTATGATATTGCCTTAAGCACAACAGCCCCCATTATTCTTTATAACTTACCGGGTCAGACAGGGTTGAGTATTGAATATGAAACGGCAAACCGTTTAGCCGATATTGAAAATATCGTAGCGATAAAAGATAGCAGTGGTAAATTTGAAGTTCAGAAACAATATCTGGAAATATCTAAACATAAAAACTTTAAGGTGTTAAATGGCTCAGACTCCTTAATGCTGGATGCATTTAAAGAAGGTTCTGTGGCTGCTGTTGCTGCAACGTCGAATGTTCTGCCTACTATTGAAGTCGATTTATATAACTACTTCATGGCCGGTGAACTGGATAAAGCACAGGAAGAGCGCAACAAGATGGATTCGCTACGCATGACCATTAAAAAAATGACTGCGCCTGCGGTAATGAAGGAAGCACTAAACCTGATGGGCGTGAAAGCCGGTATTACCCGTAGACCAATTCATATGCCAAACGACGCGATCGTCGAAGACATCAAGGAAATGCTAAAAGGCTATAAATTCCTGTAAATGATAAATGCCGGATGCACCTTATCCGGCAAGACAGCAGAAACAAAAACCCCCGGACTCGCTTCCAGGGGTTATCAGGTACAGCTCAACGCGTTGTGCAGTTACGCTTCAATAGCAGCGCGAAGTTTTTTCATCGCGTTCTTTTCAAGCTGACGCACACGCTCGGCGGAAACGCCGTAACGGTCAGCCAGTTCCTGCAACGTAGATTTGTTGTCTTCGTCAAGCCAGCGCGCGCGGATGATGTCCTGGCTACGTTCGTCCAGACCTTGCATCGCGTCGGTCAGACGGTTTGCCGCCTGCTCTTCCCAGTTATCATCTTCAATGCCGTCGGCAAAGTTAGATGATTTATCCTGCAGATAGAGCACCGGAGCCATCGGTTGGCTATCGGAATCGTCGTCGGAAGACATATCGAATGTCATGTCTTGTGCCGCCATACGCGATTCCATCTCACGCACGTCTTTGCTGGTAACGCCCAGTTCGCGAGCCACCATTTCGACTTCATCCTGATTAAACCAGCCCAGACGCTGCTTGGTTTTACGCAGGTTAAAGAACAGTTTGCGCTGTGCTTTGGTCGTCGCAACTTTAACGATACGCCAGTTACGCAGAACGTATTCGTGGATCTCTGCTTTGATCCAGTGGACGGCGAAGGAGACCAGGCGCACACCCACTTCCGGGTTGAAACGGCGCACTGCTTTCATCAGGCCGATGTTACCTTCCTGAATCAAATCCGCCTGTGGCAGGCCATAGCCCGCATAATTACGAGCAATATGAACAACAAACCGCAGGTGAGACAGGATCAGCGTTTTAGCTGCTTCCAGATCGCCATGGTAATGCAGCTTTTCAGCCAGCGCCCGCTCCTCGTCAGCCGACAACATCGGCCACGCGTTAGCTGCCCGGATGTAGGAATCCAGGTTGCCAACAGGGGCTAAAGCTAAACTTTGCATTTTGTCAGTCATTCAAATCCTCTCAATCGATATCTTCTGGCGCCTCAGTGGTAGCAACAACTGTGCCAGAGCTTAAGAGCAACGAGATTATCATTCACAGTTTTATCAGACCGTGATTTTATCCACAAGTTCAATGCTGGCTTGTGAATAAATTACGCACAAAATGTGACATAGAGATGAAATACCGGGAAGAGACAACGGGGTCTCTCTCCCTGCTACGGAACCCATTGCAGGGAAAGAGTATAGCACGCTTTTATTATTCCGGCGTAAAGTGGCGTAAATGCTGTACCGTGGCAAGCCACGCTGCCACCCAGCCAATCATCGAACACACCAGCAACAACAACAGGCATTCATCGAAAGATAACCCATTGATATCAAACTTCGTTCCGAATACCTGTGCCACTTCTGCAACCGCCGATGACAAACGTAGCACCAGGATTTCTGACAAAATTAATGACAGCAATGCGCCAGAAAATCCCAGCAGCGCACCACCGTACAGGAACGGGCGAAGGATGAAACCATCCGTCGCGCCAATCAGTTTCTGCACGTTAATAGAATCACGACGGGCAAAAATGCTCAGACGCACACTGTTGCCGATAACAAGGAACACTGCCGCCACCATCAGCACGCCGATCATTGCCGAAACACGCCCAACCAGCCCAGTCAGCGCGGTCAGACGGGCAAACCAGCTATCGTCCATTCGCACTTCATCAATGCCGTTAATCTGGGTAATACGGTCACGTAGCGTATTCAGTGACTCCGTACCCTGAAAATCGAGTTTCGGGATCACCACCGCTACTGCCGGAAGCGGGTTTTCCTCCAGCATATCCAGCGCACCGCCAAAACCAGACCAATTACGGAACTCGCCCAGCGCGTCTTCACGAGAAAGATAATTCACTTTCTCCACGCCCTGCTCGGCCTGTAGCTGCGCAACCACCCCCGCTGCGGCATCATCGTCCAGCGTTTTTTGCAGATAAACGGTGATTTGCGGTGACGGATAATATTGCGTCGCCGCATGGTTGACGTTTTTGTACACCATATAACAAACGCTGGGCAGCGTCAGGGAGATGGCGATCACCATCACCGTTAAAAACGTGGCGAACGGTTTGCTTTTTAGATCCTGCAAAGCACCGTGGAACGCATAGCGCACCTGTTCGTTGAAAACATTGGTTTTGCGATTCGCCGGTTTCGGTGATGACTTCGCTCGTTTCGGCGCGTTACGACCACCGTCGCCAGAGCCGCCGACCGATTTACGGAAGCGATCCAGACGTCCACCGAACTGGCGAATATTATTAATTGCATCGCGCTTATTCATGGGTCACGCCTCCATGCAAGTGACCATCGCTCAGAGTGAGCATGCGATAGGAACGCCGCGAAATCAGGTTAATATCGTGCGTTGCCATTAATACTGTTACTCCAACGCGGTTAAACTCTTCAAACAAACGTAAAATCCCTTCTGACAGCGCGTCGTCCAGGTTACCGGTCGGTTCATCCGCCAGCAGTACCGCAGGTTTGTTAACCACCGCACGGGCAATGCCAACGCGTTGTTGTTCACCGCCAGAAAGCTGAATAGGAAAGTTCTTCGCTTTGTCCAGTAGCCCGACTTTATCCAGCGCCGCCGATACACGGCGACGGATATCGTCACCACTGGCACCGGCGATAATCAGCGGGATCGCCACGTTATCGTAGACAGTACGATCCATCAGCAGATGGTGATCCTGGAAAATCATACCGATCTGGCGGCGCAGAAACGGAACTTCACGGTTTTTCAGACGCGTGATGTCATGGCCGCTAAACCAGATTTTCCCGGCGCTGGGCCGCTCAATCCCACAGATCAGCTTCAGGAGGGTACTTTTCCCTGCGCCGGAATGACCGGTCAGAAACGCCATCTCACCCGGCTGCATATGGAACGTCACGCCCTGCAGCGCCTGCCTCCCACCGAGATAAGCCTTGCTGACATGTTCAAAGCGAATCATTTTTAGTCCTCTCGGGCAAAAAGTGCCTCAATAAAGTCGTCCGCTTTAAACGGACGCAAATCCTCAATACGTTCGCCTACACCAATATAGCGGATAGGAATACCAAACTGGTCAGCCACCGAGAAAATTACCCCGCCTTTCGCCGTGCCGTCCAGTTTCGTCAGCGTGATACCGGTTAAGCCAACCGCTTCGTGGAACAGTTTGGCCTGGCTTACCGCATTCTGCCCGGTGCTGGCGTCGATAGTCAGCATAACTTCATGCGGAGCTTCAACGTCGAGTTTCTTCATCACGCGAACGATTTTCTTCAGCTCTTCCATCAGGTGCGATTTGTTCTGCAAACGTCCGGCGGTATCGGCAATCAGGACATCAACATTACGCGCCTTAGCGGCCTGAATGGCATCGAAGATAACAGAGGCGGAGTCCGCACCGGTATGCTGGGCAATCACCGGAATATTATTGCGCTGTCCCCAGACCTGAAGCTGCTCAACCGCTGCCGCACGGAAAGTATCGCCTGCCGCCAGCATTACCGACTTGCCCTGCTGCTCAAACTGACGCGCCAGCTTGCCGATGGTCGTGGTTTTACCCACACCGTTGACGCCCACCATCAGGATCACGAATGGTGTTTTGCCTTCGACATTCAGAGGCTCATCAACCTTCGCCAGAATCTCACCCATCTCTTCTTTCAGCAGGCCGTAGAGCGCCTCAGCATCGCGAAGCTGCTTGCGTGATGCGCCTTCTGTCAGATTGGTGATGATTTTGCGTGTGGTTTCCACGCCCACATCGGCAATCAAAAGCTGTTCTTCCAGCTCTTCAAACAGATCATCGTCGATTTTTTTCCCACGGAACAGGCTGATAAATCCGGAACCGAGGTTTTCTTTCGTTTTTAACAGGCTGCGCTTCAGGCGCGCGAAGAAACCTTCTTTGGTTGGTTTTTCCTGTTCCTGAGCGATTTCTTTAACCGGCTGATCTTCTTCTGCCGGAGTAACCACCATCACCGCCTCTTCTACCGCTTCGGCGGCCAGTGCCTGCGCTTCCAGCTCTTCGTCAGTGATTTCTTCTTGCGCCGCTTGTTCTTCCGCCGCGTCGACAATCTCCACGGTTTCCGCTTCTGCCTGCCATTCTTCTGGCGAAACTTCCTGGGCTTTGACTTCTTCCGGCAGCGGCAGTTCTTCACGCTCAATAGCCACCGGTTCCGACGTGACTTCAGGTTCAACTACCGGCGCTGGCGCTTCTTCAACTATAGATTCCGGCTCTGCAATAACTTCCGGTTCGCTAACAGCTTCAGGCTGCACTTTCTCACTTTCGACAACCTGTTCGCTTACTTCCACCACTTCGGCAGCAAAAGTTTCCGCCCCGGCTTCAGTATGAACCTGCGGCTGCTCTTCAACAGCTTGTTCAGCTACTTTCGCAGGCTCTTCTGCCTGAACGATTTCTTCTACAACCTGTTGTTCATTTTGGACTTCTGTCTCTTTTTCCGGGGTCTGCTCTTTTTGACCAAAGCCCAGCCAGGAAAAAAAGCCACGTTTTTTTTCTTTCGCCATCTGCGACTATACTCCTCGCTGTTGCTTCATGGCACAGCGTTCACGCTATGTACATAGCAGCTAAAAAAATGATGAAATAGTCTATCACTTAACTTATTCCACATCACCGCCTGCAATTATGTGTTATCTGGCGGATTGAGCACTTTATCATGAAAAAACCGAATCATTCCGGCAGCGGTCAAATCCGCATTATTGGCGGGCAGTGGCGAGGCCGTAAACTCCCGGTTCCTGATAGCCCAGGTCTACGCCCCACTACTGATCGCGTACGTGAAACCTTGTTTAACTGGCTAGCGCCGATAATTGTTGATGCGCAATGTCTGGATTGCTTCGCAGGTAGCGGGGCTCTGGGGCTGGAAGCCTTGTCACGCTACGCTGCGGGAGCTACGCTGGTTGAGATGGATCGTGCAGTATCTCAGCAGTTAATCAAGAATCTGGCGACGCTGAAAGCAGGCAATGCGCGAGTCGTGAACACCAATGCGATGTCTTTTCTGATGCAAAAAGGAACGCCGCATAATATTGTGTTTGTTGACCCACCGTTCCGTCGTGGCTTGTTGGAAGAAACCATTAATTTACTGGAAAACAACGGCTGGCTGGCTGATGAAGCCTGGGTTTATGTTGAAAGTGAAGTAGAAAATGGCCTGCCCACCGTTCCGGCAAACTGGTCGTTGTATCGCGAAAAAGTGGCGGGTCAGGTCGCTTATCGGTTGTATCAGCGTGAAACACAAGGAGAAAGTGATGCTGATTAATATTGGACGTTTGTTAATGCTCTGCGTTTGGGGATTTTTAATCCTCAATCTTTTTCAACCATTCCCACGCCCGCTGAATATTTTCGTTAATGTCGCGCTGATTTTTACGGTTCTGATGCATGGTATGCAACTGGCGCTGTTGAAATCGACCTTACCGAAAGATGGCCCACAGATGACCACTGCCGAAAAGGTGCGTATTTTCCTTTTCGGCGTGTTTGAACTGCTGGTCTGGCAGAAGAAATTTAAAGTTAAAAAATAACCTTATTGCTCGCCAACAAAGCTGACAAAACGCGTTCCTTTAAAGCTCAACGTACCTTTATTACCCACCGTCAGGGCATGGTACTGTTGAGCGTCAAGACGGAACGTCTGCTCCAGTCCGCCGCTTTGCGGTTTGAAACTCGCCTCATAACGCAGACTGGTGCCAGCCGGTATCACTTCCTGCTGACGCGAACGACGATCGTTAATCGGTGTTTCTCGCTTATTGCTCACCACCACCAGTTGTTGCTGGAGCGGTGCCATATCATTATCAGCTTTTTCCCGTCGCTGCTGCATAAAGCGAAACGATGCGGCGACAATGATTAAGCCTATGATAACAATAAAGAAAAGAGGTGCCTTGCTCATCTTTATCCCTCATCGGAAAATGCGGAAATAAGCATACCCTGCCAGTTATGGTGTTGTCATCCGTCCACCCTCGCCACTAAACTGGAAGCAAGACTGTAGGCATTCCGCTTACGAAAAAATAACGAATTCAAGGAACTAAGATGCTTTGGTCGTTTATCGCTGTCTGTCTTTCCGCATGGCTATCTGTGGATGCATCGTACCGTGGGCCAACCTGGCAACGCTGGCTATTTAAACCGTTAACCCTTCTTCTCCTGCTATTGCTGGCCTGGCAGGCACCAATGTTCGACGCGATTAGTTATCTGGTGCTGGCGGGGCTGTGTGCGTCACTGCTGGGTGATGCGTTAACCCTGTTACCACGCCAGCGTCTGATGTACGCCATCGGCGCGTTTTTCCTCTCACACCTGCTGTACACCATCTATTTCGCCAGCCAGATGACGCTCTCCTTCTTCTGGCCGTTGCCGCTGGTACTGCTGGTGCTGGGCGCGCTATTACTGGCCATTATCTGGACGCGTCTGGAAGAGTTCCGTTGGCCTGTCTGTACTTTTGTCGGTATGACGCTGGTAATGGTGTGGCTGGCAGGTGAGCTGTGGTTCTTCCGCCCGACCGCTCCCGCACTCTCTGCTTTTATGGGCGCTGCACTGCTGTTCATCAGTAACTTTGTCTGGCTGGGTAGTCACTATCGCCGCCGCTTCCGTGCGGATAACGCCATTGCAGCGGCTTGCTATTTTGCCGCTCACTTCCTCATCGTCCGCTCACTGTATCTCTGATAAAACTTGACTCTGGAGTCGACTCCAGAGTGTATCCTTCGGTTAATGAGAAAAAACTTAACCGGAGGATGCCATGTCGACTCCTGACAATCACGGCAAAAAAGCCCCTCAATTTGCCGCGTTCAAACCGCTAACCACGGCACAGAACGCCAACGACTGTTGCTGCGACGGTGCATGTTCCAGCACGCCAACACTCTCTGAAAAAGTCTCCGGCACTCGCTATAGCTGGAAAGTCAGCGGCATGGACTGTGCCGCCTGTGCGCGCAAAGTAGAAAATGCCGTGCGCCAGCTTTCTGGCGTGAATCAGGTACAGGTGTTATTCGCTACCGAAAAACTGGTGGTTGATGCCGACAATGACATCCGTGCGCAAGTTGAATCGGCGGTGCAAAAAGCGGGCTATTCCCTGCGCGATGAACAGGCCGCCGAAGAGCCAAAAGAATCACGCCTGAAAGAGAATCTACCGCTGATTACGCTCATTGTGATGATGGCGATCAGTTGGGGACTGGAGCAATTTAATCATCCGTTCGGCCAACTGGCGTTTATCGCCACCACGTTGGTTGGGCTGTACCCGATTGCTCGCCAGGCGTTGCGCTTAATTAAATCCGGCAGCTATTTTGCTATTGAAACGTTAATGAGCGTAGCCGCCATCGGCGCGCTGTTTATTGGCGCAACGGCAGAAGCCGCGATGGTATTGCTGCTGTTTTTGATTGGTGAACGGCTGGAAGGTTGGGCCGCCAGCCGCGCACGTCAGGGCGTCAGCGCATTAATGGCGTTGAAACCAGAAACCGCCACGCGCCTGCGTAACGGCGAACGTGAAGAAGTGGCGATTAACAGCCTGCGCCCTGGCGACGTGATTGAAGTTGCTGCGGGCGGGCGTTTACCTGCCGACGGTAAACTACTCTCACCATTTGCCAGTTTTGATGAAAGCGCCCTTACCGGCGAATCCATCCCTGTGGAACGCACAACAGGCGATAAAGTCCCTGCAGGTGCCACCAGCGTCGACCGACTGGTTACACTGGAAGTGCTATCAGAACCGGGTGCCAGCGCCATTGACCGCATTCTGAAACTGATCGAAGAGGCCGAAGAGCGCCGCGCACCGATTGAGCGATTTATCGACCGTTTCAGCCGTATTTACACGCCTACGATTATGGCCGTCGCCCTGCTGGTGACGCTGGTGCCACCGCTGCTGTTTGCTGCAAGCTGGCAGGAGTGGATTTATAAAGGGCTGACGTTGTTACTGATTGGCTGCCCGTGTGCGTTAGTTATCTCCACGCCTGCGGCGATTACCTCCGGGCTGGCAGCAGCGGCGCATCGTGGGGCGTTAATTAAAGGCGGCGCGGCGCTGGAGCAGTTAGGTCGTGTTACCCAGGTGGCGTTTGATAAAACCGGTACGCTAACCGTCGGTAAACCGCGCGTTACCGCGATGCATCCGGCAACCGGTGTTAGCGAATCTGAACTCCTGGCGCTGGCGGCAGCGGTGGAGCAAGGGGCAACACATCCACTGGCGCAGGCCATAGTTCGTGAAGCGCAAGTTGCCGCACTCAGCATTCCTGGCGCAGAGTCACAGCGAGCTCTGGTCGGCTCTGGCATTGAAGCGCTGGTCAACGGCGATCGGGTGCTGATATGCGCCGCAGGGAAACATCCTGCCGAAGCATTCGCCGGTTTGATTAACGAACTGGAAAGCGCCGGACAAACGGTAGTGCTGGTGGTGCGTAACGATGACGTGCTTGGTGTGATTGCGTTGCAGGATACGCTACGCGCCGACGCCGCAACTGCCATCAGTGAACTAAACGCGCTGGGCGTTAAAGGGGTGATCCTCACCGGCGATAATCCGCGTGCAGCGGCAGCCATTGCCGGTGAACTGGGGCTGGAGTTTAAAGCTGGATTACTGCCGGAAGATAAAGTCAAAGCCGTGACCGAGTTGAATCAACATGCGCCACTGGCGATGGTGGGCGACGGTATTAACGACGCACCAGCTATGAAAGCCGCAGCCATTGGGATTGCAATGGGTAGCGGCACAGACGTGGCGCTGGAAACCGCCGATGCAGCGTTAACGCATAACCATCTGCGTGGTCTGGTGCAGATGATTGAACTGGCACGCGCGACTCACGCCAATATCCGCCAGAACATCACTATTGCGCTAGGGCTGAAAGGGATCTTCCTCGTCACTACACTCTTGGGTATGACCGGCCTGTGGCTTGCGGTGCTGGCAGACACGGGGGCGACGGTGCTGGTAACGGCGAATGCGTTGCGGTTGTTACGCAGGAAGTAAAGGTGTTGCCTGATAGCCTCTGGCTATCAGGCTTAACGCTGGGGCGGGAACGGCGGCATAGTCAGGAAAGCGTAATATAGCGCTAACATCAGAATGACGGAGATAACACTGAATGCAGCAACCAGGCGAGATGCTAATGATGGCCTTTTGAACATCAACCACAGAGCATAAGCAAGCCCGACGCCGTTGAGTAAAGGTAAAAATATCATTAGCCAGAGCCAACCCCATGCAAGTACCCCCAGCCATCCCCCACGACGATAAAAACAGGGAGCTGCCAATTGGGGGCGAATATCGCGAGCAATCCCAGCAATCCCAGACAAACTGGTATTAAATAATCCATTTGTGCATTCCATTACACTTGCTTGCCGGATGCGGCGTAAACGCCTTATCCGGCCTACACAGAGCATCGAACTCGTAGGCATGATAAGACGCGACAGCGTCGCATCAGGCATTGTGCACCATATCGCCAGATGCAGCTTAAACGCTTTATTCGTTATACAAACCGGTTGCAAGCCGCAAAATTGAGCGCGATCGCCCCCCTCGCCCCTCTGGGGTGAGGGTTAAGATGAGAGGAAAAGGCGGCATCGAAGCCAATCTGCCCCCATCAGCCACCTTTGCGAATCAAATAACGATAAGGCAGTCCGTCCGTCTCTTTGGCCACCAGTTCGTGTTCCATAAAGGTACAAAACCCAGGAATATCGCGGGTCGTGGCCGGATCATCGGCAATAATCAGCAACGTTTCGCCAGGCTGCATATTACGCACGGTTTTACGCACCATCATCACAGGTTCCGGGCAGCGCAGGCCTAGTGCGTCAAGTGTGTGGTCAGGGCTGGAAAAGAGATCGGTCATTTTCTTCTCGTCACATAAAAAAACGGCGCTAGTTTACGCCCCGCGAGTCCGTAAGCAAACCAGGTTAACGATTGCGTGAAAATTAACCATTGCATTGTTAACACAAAGCAGTATCATGCGGCGGCTCGAAAAAAGGGTAAGCACGTTATTATCTCACTATAAAATAACGTGCCGTACGTATTGGGTTCCCTCACCCCAATGGTTAATCAAAAAGGTACAATATGAACGCTTTCTCGCAAACTCAACGCTATAAAGCGTTGTTCTGGTTATCGTTATTTCATCTACTGGTGATCACCTCCAGTAACTATCTGGTACAGCTTCCGGTCTCTATTTTCGGTTTTCATACCACCTGGGGCGCGTTTAGCTTTCCGTTTATTTTTCTTGCTACCGACCTGACCGTGCGTATTTTTGGCGCGCCGCTGGCTCGTCGTATCATCTTTGCGGTGATGATCCCCGCGTTGCTGATCTCCTACGTCATCTCGTCGCTGTTTTATATGGGTTCATGGCAGGGATTCGGCGCTCTCGCCCACTTCAACCTGTTTGTCGCCCGTATCGCTACCGCCAGCTTTATGGCCTACGCGCTGGGACAGATCCTCGACGTACACGTCTTTAACCGTCTGCGTCAGAGTCGTCGTTGGTGGCTGGCACCGACGGCTTCCACACTTTTCGGTAACGTCAGCGACACATTGGCCTTCTTCTTTATTGCTTTCTGGCGCAGTCCGGATGCCTTTATGGCCGAACACTGGATGGAAATCGCGCTGGTTGATTACTGTTTCAAAGTGTTAATTAGCATCGTTTTCTTCCTGCCAATGTATGGCGTATTACTCAATATGCTATTGAAAAGACTGGCAGATAAATCCGAAATCAACGCTTTGCAGGCCAGTTAAAGGTTCGTTATCAGACTTGTGATAAGATGGATGAATGAGCCGTTATGGCCGTTTATCAAAAGGAAGATGTCAATGCGCAATCTGGTTAAATATGTCGGAATTGGCCTGCTGGTTATGGGGCTTGCGGCCTGTGATGATAAAGACACTAACGCTACAGCGGAAAGCACAGTCGCGGAAAGTAACGCTACCGCGAATACTGTCAACCTGCTTGATGGCAAGTTAAGCTTCTCGCTGCCAGCAGATATGACCGACCAGAGCGGTAAGCTGGGAACACAGGCCAATAACATGCACGTCTGGTCCGACGCCACTGGGCAGAAAGCAGTGATTATTATTATGGGCGATGATCCGAAAGAAGACCTGGCTGTGCTGGCGAAGCGTCTGGAAGATCAGCAACGTAGCCGCGATCCACAACTGCAAGTGGTGACTAACAAAGCCATTGAGCTGAAAGGTCACAAAATGCAGCAGTTAGACAGCATCATCTCCGCTAAAGGCCAGACGGCGTACTCTTCCGTCATTCTGGGTAACGTGGGAAATCAAATGCTGACGATGCAAATCACGCTGCCTGCTGACGATCAGCAAAAAGCGCAGACCACCGCAGAAAACATCATTAATACACTGGTGATTCAGTAATTTTAAGATGATGAAACGGCCTCCGGTACTTGCTCCGGAGGCCGTTTTTTTAATCGCCACGTCAGCAATAACGCGATTGCTACCAATCCCGCCGCCGCCAGATAAATCACTGGCACACCTGCCCAACTCATCACCAGCCCAGCCAGCGGCCCGGTCACGCCCAGCGATAAATCCATAAACACAGTATAGGTTGCCAGCGCCGCCCCCTGATTCTGCTGAGGCACCGCTTTTACCGCCACCACGCCCAACGCCGGGAACACCAGCGAAAAGCCCGCCCCCGCCAGTAGGACGCCGATTTTCGCCATCCACGGCATGGTCGCCACGCCAACCAATAGCAGGCCGATAATCTCAACGCTAAAGCAGATCATCGCCACGTTTAAGCCGCCAATACGATTAATACCGTTAGGGAATAACAGCCGCGTACCGACAAATGCACAGCTAAACAGCGTCAGCGCGAAAGCTGCGCCGTCCCAACCTTTAGCGTCATAAAACAGTGTGATAAAAGTGGCGATGACACCAAATCCGGCGGAAGCTAACGCCAGTGCCATGCCGTATAGCCAGACGCGCCCAAGCACCGCGCGAAACGGCAGCGGCTTGCCTTTGTTGGCTTTCACTGAAGGACGCGGGATCGCCAACAGAATTGCCACCAGTGCCACGCCCATAATGATTAACGCCAGCGCCTGCAAACCGCCCCAGTGATAAAACAGCACGCCCAACGGCGCGCCCATAGCCATCGCCCCGTAAGTGACAATGCCGTTCCAGGAAATGACTCGCCCGATATGCAGCGAACCAACCACGCCAACGCCCCACAGTGTCGAGCCGGTTCCGGCAAAACTTTGTCCAATGCCGAGAATTACACGCCCCAGACACAGTAATAACAGGCTGATGACGGGCAGACTGGCGGTTAATCCTGCCGTCAGATACCCCAGACCACTCAAAAAGCAGCCGCACAGACCAAAGATGACTATCTTTTTTGGCCCCAGCAAATCGGCGTAACGGCCGGCATGAGGACGACTCAGCAAGGTGGCGAAATATTGCAGGCTGATAACCAGCCCCGCCCAGAAGGCGCTAAAACCCATCACATCATGGACATAGCCCGGTAATACAGCGAGCGGCAACCCGATGGTAAGGTAGCTGGCGAAGTTAAACATGACAATGGAGACAATGCGCAAATTCAGGCGCAATCCGTTAAATGCCGGTTCGGCAACGGGTTCGGGCATGAGGATCACCACGTTTTTACAACAGTGTTTCATTTTTACCACGTGCTGACGTGGAAATCAGCAGTAAGAATCAGAATATTGCTGGCGTGACTCCCGCTACACTTAATACAAAAAGTCACAAGGAAGCCCCAATGGAAACCCCTCAACCCGATAAAACGGGTATGCACATCCTGCTGAAGCTGGCCTCACTGGTGGTGATCCTCGCGGGTATTCACGCAGCAGCAGATATCATAGTGCAACTGTTGCTGGCGCTGTTTTTCGCCATTGTCCTCAACCCGCTGGTCACCTGGTTTATTCGTCGCGGAGTCCAGCGTCCCGTTGCCATTACGATTGTGGTGGTAGTAATGCTGATCGCACTTACCGCGCTGGTCGGCGTGCTGGCGGCATCGTTTAACGAATTTATCTCCATGTTGCCGAAATTTAACAAGGAACTGACGCGTAAACTCTTTAAATTACAAGAAATGTTGCCATTTCTTAATCTGCATATGTCGCCGGAACGGATGCTTCAGCGGATGGACTCAGAAAAACTCGTAACGTTCACCACTGCGCTAATGACCGGACTTTCCGGGGCAATGGCGAGCGTGCTTTTGCTGGTGATGACCGTGGTTTTCATGCTGTTTGAAGTGCGCCACGTGCCTTACAAAATGCGCTTTGCGCTGAATAACCCACAGATTCACATCGCGGGATTACACCGCGCACTTAAAGGCGTTTCGCATTATCTGGCCTTGAAGACGCTGTTAAGTTTATGGACGGGCGTGATCGTCTGGTTAGGGCTGGCGCTGCTGGACGTACAGTTTGCACTGATGTGGGCAGTTCTGGCGTTTTTGCTCAACTACGTGCCCAATATCGGCGCGGTGATCTCCGCCGTGCCGCCGATGATTCAAGTGCTGCTGTTTAATGGCGTTTACGAATGCATCCTGGTCGGCGCACTGTTTTTAATCGTCCATATGATCATCGGCAATATTTTAGAACCACGGATGATGGGCCATCGCCTTGGAATGTCCACCATGGTGGTGTTTCTTTCATTGTTAGTCTGGGGATGGCTGCTCGGCCCGATTGGCATGCTACTTTCAGTACCACTAACCAGCGTGTGTAAAATCTGGATGGAAACCACGGAAGGCGGCAGCAAACTGGCGATTTTACTGGGACCAGGCAGACCGAAAAGTCGGTTACCGGGATGAGGCGACAAGTGATACGATACGCACTTTCCATCATAATTAAACGTTGGCCCTGATATGTATCGGATAGTTCTGGGGAAAGTTTCGACCTTAAGCGCAGCTCCACTGCCACCGGCTTTGCGCGATCAAGCACCGCAAGGCCCACGGCGAGAACGCTGGCTGGCGGGGCGTGCATTGCTTTCGCACACGCTTTCTCCACTACCGGACATCATCTACGGTGAACAAGGGAAACCCGCCTTCCCCCCGGAAACGCCGCTCTGGTTCAACTTAAGTCATAGCGGTGACGATATCGCCCTGCTGTTGAGCGATGAAGGTGAAGTCGGCTGTGATATCGAAGTGATTCGCCCGCGCGCCAACTGGCGTTGGCTGGCGAACGCGGTGTTCAGCCTCGGAGAACATGCCGAAATGGACGCTGTGCATCCTGACCAACAACTGGAAGTGTTCTGGCGTATCTGGACACGCAAAGAAGCCATCGTTAAACAGCGTGGCGGCAGCGCCTGGCAAATCGTCAGCGTAGACAGCACCTACCAGTCATCGCTGTCAGTCAGCCATTGCCAGCTCGACAATTTAAGCCTGGCAATCTGCACCCCTACTCCCTTTACGCTCACCGCCGACAGTGTGCAATGGATCGATTCACTTAACTGATCCGCCCGTCCGACTGCCTATCTCTTGATCCAGAACAGGTTATCAGTATGACGAATACTTAAAATCGTCATACTTATTTCCGCCATCTATTTTAATCCATTGGGGTTACCATGTTCTCCACACTCCGCCGCACTCTGTTTGCGCTGCTGGCTTGTGCGTCTTTTATCGTCCATGCCGCCGCGCCAGATGAAATCACCACCGCCTGGCCGGTGAACGTCGGGCCACTAAACCCGCACCTTTACACGCCTAATCAGATGTTCGCCCAGAGCATGGTTTATGAACCATTGGTGAAATATCAGGCAGACGGTTCGGTGACCCCGTGGCTGGCAAAAAGCTGGACCCATTCGGAAGATGGCAAAACCTGGACCTTCACCCTGCGTGATGACGTGAAATTCTCTAATGGTGAACCGTTCGATGCAGAGGCCGCAGCAGAAAACTTCCGCGCAGTGCTCGATAACCGTCAACGTCACGCCTGGCTGGAGCTGGCAAATCAGATTGTTGGTGTCAAAGCACTCAGCAAAACCGAGCTACAAATCACCCTAAAAAGCGCCTACTATCCTTTCCTGCAAGAACTGGCTCTGCCGCGCCCTTTCCGCTTTATCGCTCCGTCACAATTTAAAAACCACGAAACCATGAACGGGATTAAAGCCCCGATTGGCACCGGGCCGTGGGTTTTGCAGGAATCGAAACTGAATCAATACGATGTCTTCGTCCGTAACGAAAACTACTGGGGTGAAAAACCGGCAATTAAAAAGATCACCTTCAACGTGATCCCCGACCCGACTACTCGCGCGGTAGCTTTCGAAACCGGTGATATCGACCTGCTGTACGGTAATGAAGGGCTGCTGCCACTCGATACCTTCGCCCGCTTTAGCCAGAACCCGGCTTACCACACTCAACTGTCACAACCGATCGAAACTGTGATGCTGGCGCTTAATACCGCCAAAGCCCCTACCAACGAGCTGGCAGTGCGGGAAGCGCTCAATTACGCCGTAAACAAAAAATCGCTGATTGATAACGCATTGTATGGCACCCAGCAGGTTGCCGACACTCTGTTTGCCCCTTCTGTGCCTTACGCTAATCTCGGCCTGAAGCCGCGCCAGTACGATCCACAGAAAGCGAAAGATTTGCTGGAAAAAGCAGGCTGGACGCTGCCTGCGGGCAAAGATATCCGCGAGAAAAACGGTCAGCCGCTGCGCATTGAACTGTCGTTCATCGGCACCGATGCGTTAAGCAAATCAATGGCAGAAATCATTCAGGCCGATATGCACCAGATTGGCGCTGATGTCACATTAATTGGAGAAGAAGAGAGCAGTATCTACGCCCGCCAGCGTGACGGTCGATTTGGCATGATTTTCCACCGCACCTGGGGCGCGCCATACGATCCACACGCTTTCCTGAGTTCGATGCGCGTACCGTCGCACGCTGACTTCCAGGCACAGCAAGGATTAGCTGACAAGCCGCTGATTGATAAAGAGATTGGCGAAGTGCTGGCGACCCATGACGAAACACAACGTCAGGCACTATATCGCGACATTCTGACCCGTCTGCACGACGAGGCGGTTTATCTGCCAATCAGCTATATCTCGATGATGGTGGTGGCAAAACCGGAACTGGGCAACATCCCCTACGCGCCGATTGCCACTGAAATTCCGTTCGAACAGATTAAACCGGTGAAACCTTAATGTTGCGTTATGTATTGCGCCGCTTTCTGCTGCTGATCCCGATGGTGCTTGCCGCCTCGGTGATCATTTTTCTGATGCTACGCCTCGGCACTGGCGATCCAGCGCTCGATTATTTGCGTCTGTCCAACCTGCCGCCGACGCCGGAAATGCTGGCTTCTACCCGCACAATGCTCGGTCTGGATCAGCCGCTGTACGTGCAATACGGCACCTGGCTGTGGAAGGCGCTACATCTTGATTTTGGTGTCTCATTCGCCAGCCAACGCCCGGTGCTGGACGATATGCTGAATTTCCTGCCCGCCACGCTGGAACTGGCAGGCGCGGCGCTGGTGTTAATTCTGCTCACTTCCGTGCCGCTCGGTATCTGGGCGGCGCGCCATCGCGATCGCCTGCCCGATTTCGCCGTGCGTTTTATCGCGTTTCTCGGCGTGTCGATGCCTAACTTCTGGCTGGCATTTTTGCTGGTGATGGGGTTTTCGGTGTATCTGCAATGGCTGCCCGCGATGGGCTACGGCGGCTGGCAGCACCTCATTTTACCTGCGGTATCCATCGCCTTTATGTCGCTGGCGATAAACGCACGTCTGCTGCGCGCCAGTATGCTGGACGTCGCCGGTCAGCGTCACGTGACCTGGGCGCGGCTACGCGGTCTGAACGACAAACAGACCGAACGCCGTCACATCCTGCGCAATGCCTCGCTGCCGATGATCACCGCCGTGGGGATGCACATTGG
Organism: Escherichia sp. 20412-1; assembly: GCF_003027595.1. Taxonomy (NCBI): domain Bacteria; kingdom Pseudomonadati; phylum Pseudomonadota; class Gammaproteobacteria; order Enterobacterales; family Enterobacteriaceae; genus Escherichia; species Escherichia sp. 20412-1. The sequence goes on from NZ_PYQM01000017.1 coordinate 75,228, forward strand.
CGAACTGATCGGCGGGACAATGATTATCGAAAATATCTTTGCCTGGCCGGGCGTCGGCCGTTACGCCGTGTCGGCAATTTTTAACCGTGACTATCCGGTCATTCAGTGTTTTACGCTGATGATGGTGGTGGTTTTTGTGGTCTGTAATTTGATTGTTGATTTGATCAATGCTGCGCTGGACCCGCGTATTCGTCGTCATGAAGGAGCGCACGCGTGAACTTTTTCCTCTCTTCCCGCTGGTCGGTACGTCTGGCGCTGATCATTATCGCCCTGCTGGCGCTGATTGCGCTCACCAGCCAGTGGTGGCTACCGTATGATCCACAGGCGATTGATCTGCCTTCTCGCCTGCTTTCGCCAGATGCGCAGCACTGGTTGGGCACTGATCATTTAGGCCGCGATATTTTCTCGCGGCTGATGGCGGCGACTCGCGTGTCGCTCGGCTCAGTAATGGCCTGCCTGCTGCTGGTACTGACGTTAGGGTTGATTATTGGCGGTAGTGCCGGGCTGATTGGCGGGCGCGTCGATCAGGCCACCATGCGCGTTGCGGATATGTTTATGACCTTCCCAACCTCGATTCTGTCGTTCTTTATGGTCGGCGTACTCGGCACCGGGCTAACCAACGTGATTATCGCCATCGCCCTGTCGCACTGGGCGTGGTATGCACGTATGGTGCGCAGCCTGGTGATTTCACTGCGCCAACGCGAGTTTGTGCTGGCGTCACGGCTTTCTGGCGCGGGCCATGTGCGGGTGTTTGTCGACCATCTGGCAGGCGCGGTGATCCCTTCGCTGCTGGTACTGGCAACGCTGGATATCGGCCATATGATGCTGCACGTGGCGGGAATGTCCTTCCTCGGCCTCGGCGTGACCGCGCCGACCGCCGAATGGGGCGTGATGATTAACGACGCGCGCCAGTATATCTGGACTCAGCCGCTGCAAATGTTCTGGCCGGGGCTGGCGCTGTTTATCAGCGTGATGGCCTTTAACCTGGTGGGTGACGCACTGCGCGATCATCTGGATCCTCATCTGGTGACGGAGCACGCACACTAATGCCGCAACAGATTGAACTGCGCGATATCGCGCTACAGGCCGCAAAGCCGCTGGTGCACGGTGTATCGTTAACCCTGCAACGCGGGCGCGTGCTGGCGTTAGTTGGCGGTAGCGGCAGCGGGAAATCATTAACCTGCGCCGCGACGCTGGGCATTCTACCCGCAGGCGTTCGCCAGACGGCTGGGGAAATTTTAGCCGATGGCAAACCGGTTTCTCCCTGCGCCCTGCGCGGTGTCAAAATTGCTACCATCATGCAAAACCCACGCAGCGCCTTTAATCCGCTGCACACCATGCACACCCACGCGCGGGAAACCTGCCAGGCGTTAGGGAAACCCGCCGATGACGCCACGCTTATCGCAGCCATAGAAGCGGTGGGGCTGGAAAACGCTGCGCGCGTGCTGAAACTGTACCCGTTCGAGATGAGCGGCGGCATGTTGCAGCGCATGATGATTGCGATGGCAGTGCTGTGTGAATCACCGTTTATCATCGCTGATGAACCGACTACCGACCTTGATGTGGTGGCGCAGGCGCGCATCCTTGATCTGCTGGAAAGCATTATGCAAAAGCAGGCTCCGGGAATGTTGCTGGTCACTCATGATATGGGCGTAGTGGCGCGTCTGGCGGACGATGTAGCAGTGATGTCACACGGTAAGATTGTCGAACAGGGCGATGTCGAAACGCTGTTTAACGCGCCGCAACATCCGGTGACGCGCAGCCTGGTTTCCGCTCATCTCGCGCTTTACGGTATGGAGCTGGCATCATGACTTTACTTAACGTTTCCGGCCTTTCACATCACTATGCGCACGGTGGATTTAGCGGTAAGCACCAGCATCAGGCGGTACTGAATAACGTTTCGCTGACCCTGAAAAGCGGTGAAACCGTCGCTCTGCTGGGGCGCAGCGGCTGCGGGAAAAGCACTCTCGCGCGGCTGCTGGTGGGTTTAGAGTCGCCGTCGCAGGGCACGATTAGCTGGCGCGGTGAACCGCTGGCGAAGCTCAATCGCGCCCAGCGTAAAGCGTTCCGCCGTGATATTCAGATGGTGTTTCAGGACTCCATCAGCGCCGTTAACCCACGCAAAACCGTGCGCGAGATCCTGCGTGAGCCGATGCGTCACCTGTTATCGCTGAAAAAATCGGAGCAACTGGCGCGCGCCAGCGAAATGCTGAATGCGGTAGATCTCGACGACAGCATGCTCGACAAGCGCCCACCGCAGCTAAGCGGCGGTCAACTCCAGCGCGTCTGCCTGGCGCGCGCGCTGGCAGTCGAACCGAAATTGCTGATTCTGGATGAAGCCGTTTCTAACCTTGACCTGGTACTGCAGGCGGGAGTGATTCGCCTGCTGAAAAAGCTGCAACAGCAGTTTGGCACCGCCTGCCTGTTCATCACCCACGACTTACGCCTGGTAGAACGTTTTTGCCAGCGGGTAATGGTGATGGACAACGGGCAAATCGTCGAAACCCAGGTGGTGGGAGAGAAATTAACCTTTTCCTCTGACGCCGGACGTGTGCTACAAAACGCGGTATTACCCGCATTCCCCGTGCGCCGTCGCGCCACAGAAAAGGTTTAACGCAAATGCAACGAGTCACCATCACGCTTGATGACGATTTACTGGAGACGCTGGACAGCCTGAGCCAGCGTCGCGGCTATAACAACCGTTCCGAAGCTATCCGCGATATTCTGCGTAGCGCTCTGGCACAGGAGGCTACCCAGCAGCACGGCACACAAGGTTTCGCGGTGCTCTCCTATGTGTATGAACACGAAAAACGCGACTTAGCCAGCCGTATTGTCTCCACGCAGCATCACCACCACGACCTTTCGGTCGCCACGCTGCATGTGCACATTAATCACGACGACTGCCTGGAAATCGCCGTGCTGAAAGGTGACATGGGCGATATACAGCATTTTGCCGATGATGTTATCGCCCAGCGCGGCGTGCGGCACGGGCATTTGCAGTGCTTGCCGAAGGAAGATTGATTTATTTCTGAAACGAGGAGAGAAAAGATATTAACTGAACTTAATTTATAAAATTAAGTTCAGTTGCATAGATAGATCCTGTAAAGGCAGATGTTCTGCGTAATGAACGCAGCTAAAATTTATGACTTCGCTTTATGACATCACAATATGAAGCCAGGTTTCCCTTCCTTACGCCATTGTCCCAATCGTCTTCCTGAATCGCAGTAGCGCGATGGTGAAAAACGCGCCGCCAATTGCCATCAGCGTCAGGAACTGCGGCCAGACGATTTCGAATCCGGCACCACGGTAGAGAATGGCTTGCGCGAGGCTAACAAAGTGTGTCGTCGGCATGGTCAGCATAATATCCTGCACCATCTGCGGCATACTTTCGCGCGGGGTAGAGCCACCGGAAAGCATTTGTAACGGTAGCAACACCAGAATCACCAGCAGCCCAAGCTGTGGCATCGAACGTGCTATCGTCCCCATAAAAATGCCGATTGACGTGGTGGCAAACAAACTGAGCGCTACACCCAGCATAAACAGCGGGATCGAGCCTTCAATCGGTACGCCCAGCACACCTTTCACCATCAGCACCAGCGATAATCCCGACACCACCAACACCACCAGCCCCATCGACCAGACCTTCGCCATCATGATCTCAAACGGCGTTATCGGCATCACCAACAAGTGTTCCACCGTGCCGTGTTCACGCTCACGGATCAGTGCCGATCCGGTGAGCACAATCGCCAGCATGGTAATGTTGTTGATGATCGCCATCACCCCGCCAAACCACGCGGGGTCGAGGTTCGGGTTAAAGCGCATGCGGGTTTCCAGCGATACCAACGGTTCGCTGTTATCACGGTAGCGCGCGACAAAGCTATTCACTTCACCGTTGATAATATTCTGGATATAACCGTTGCCAGTGAATGCCTGGCTCATGCGCGTGGCATCGACGTTCACCTGAATATCTGGCTGGCGTCCGGCGAGGACATCACGCTGAAAATTTGGCGGAATATTTATCGCGAAGGTATAGCGTCCGGCGTCCAGTCCGGCATCCATCTCATCGGCGGTGATCATCTCCGGTGGCAAAAACCACGGGCGATAGAAGCTGTTAACGATCCGGTTCGACAATTGCGATTGATCCATATCGGCAATAGCGATCGGCGCGAGGTTCAACGATCCTGGCGTAACGGTTGCCGACGAGTACACCGACACCGTAAACGAGAAGACAATCAGCGTCAGCATCGCTTTATCACCGAGCAGACTGCGCAACTCTTTGATACCCAGATTAAAAATATTGCGTAAATGGCGCATCATCCCTCCTGTTTTTTCAGTAGCAGGATGCTTAAGCCCATCACCAGCGGTATGGCTATCAGCAACGGGATGAAAAGTTGCCACAAATCAGTCAGATCCAGCGCCTTCGAGAATGTCCCACGGGCGATAGTCAGAAAATGGCTGGTCGGATAAACCTCGCCAATCCAACGTCCCGGCCCTTCCAGTGAAGCTACCGGATCGATCATCCCGGAAAACTGCGTCGCCGGAATCAACGTGATTATGGCAGTACCGAAAATGGCGGCTATCTGGCTTTTCATAAAGGTGGAGATCAGCAGCCCCATTCCGGTGGCAATGATGATATACAGCAGTGCCGCCAGGGTGAGCGTCAGGAAACTGCCTTTATGCGGCACGCCAAACACAAACACCGACAGGCCGCAGAGCAGGAAAAAGTTCAGCATTCCCAGCGCGATGTACGGTAGCTGTTTACCGAGCAAAAATTCGCTGCGGGTAGTAGGCGTAACGTAGAGATTGATAATCGACCCCAACTCTTTTTCCCGTACCACGCTAAGGGCGCTTAGCATTGAGGGAATCATCATCAACAGAAGCGGGATCACCGCCGGAACAATCGCTGGCAGACTTTTTACGTCCGGGTTATAGCGATAGCGCGTCTCAATGTTCATCAGACCGCTTTGACTGGCTGGTGTCGATTGTTGGCTTGCCTCGTTCTGTAGCCAGTTCTGATGCATCGCCTGCACGTAACCTTTTACCGTTTCAGCGCGGCTGGGCATCGCGCCGTCGATCCAGACGCCGATTTCCACCGGCGTACCGCGTGCGATATCGCGGCCAAAATTGGGTGGGATCTCAATCGCTACCGTCACATCTCCTGCACGCATCCGGCGCTCAAGCTCATCGTAACTGGTGAGCGGCGGCTGTTCGATAAAGTAACGGGAACCGGAGAGATTGAGTGTCCACGCCTGGCTGCTGACAGTCTGGTCGCGGTCAAGCACCGCAAAGCGCAGGTTTTCCACATCCATACTGATGCCGTAACCCATTATCAGCATCAGGATCACCGTCCCCATCAGCGCCAGCGTTGAACGTACCGGATCGCGTCGCAGTTCCAGTGCTTCGCGGCGGCTGTAGCTAAACAGACGACGCAGGCTAAATCCCTGACGCGGCGCGTGAGTGGTGTCATGTCCCACAGGCGGTGCTTCAACTTCGTTGCTCTGCCCTGCCGCTTCCTGCAAATAGGCGATAAATGCCTCTTCCAGGCTGGCAGCCCTGCGTTTCTCAACCAGCTCCTGCGGCGTGCCGCTGGCGAGTACTTTTCCGGCGTGCATCAGCGAGATGCGGTCACAGCGTTCCGCTTCGTTCATAAAGTGGGTGGAGATGAAAATGGTCACTTTGTCCTGGCGCGAGAGATCCACCATCAACTGCCAGAACATATCCCTCGCCACTGGATCGACGCCAGAAGTCGGCTCATCGAGGATTAACATCTCCGGGCGATGAATCACCGCCACAGCCAGCGAAAGTCGCTGACGAATACCGAGCGGCAGGGATTCCGGCAGTGCATCTTCAACATCGTTGAGCTTAAAACGCTCGCTCATCTCAGCAACTCGCGCAGGAATGTCCGCTTCCGGAATGTGAAACAAGCGGGCATGTAACTCAAGGTTTTGCCGCACGGTGAGTTCGTTATAAAGCGAAAACGCCTGCGACATATAACCCACCCGCCGGCGGGTATCGATATCTTTTGGCTCGACTGGTTGCCCAAACAACCACGCTTCACCTTCGCTGGCAGGCAGCAGCCCGGTGAGCATTTTCATGGTGGTGGATTTACCGCAGCCGTTCGAACCGAGAAACCCAAAAATCTCCCCGCGTGGAATGCGAAAATTAACGTGATCAACAGCGACAAAGGAACCAAAACGCATGGTCAGATCGCGCGCTTCGATGGCAATCTCTGCGTTTTCAGGTTGATACGGTGGGATGACTACCACCTGATGCGCCTGGCGTTGCGCTTGCGGCAACAGATTTATAAATGCTTCTTCCAGCGTGGCGCTTTGCGTTTGCTGCCGCAGCTCTTCGGCACTTCCGGTTGCCAGCACTTCTCCGGCATTCATCGCTACCAGCCAGTCGAAGCGTTCGGCCTCTTCCATATAGGCGGTGGCAACCAGCACGCTCATATTACTCTGCCGCTGGCGGATGCTGTCGATCAGATCCCAGAACTGGGCGCGGGAGAGCGGGTCAACCCCCGTCGTAGGCTCATCAAGAATCAACAATTCCGGATCGTGGATTAACGCACAACACAACCCAAGTTTTTGCTTCATGCCGCCGGAGAGTTTACCCGCCGGACGATCGCGAAAAGGTGCTAACCCGGTACTGGTCAGTAGTTCATTAATTCGCACTTCCCGCTCCGCTTTGTCGTGACCGAACAAGCGGGCGAAAAAATCGACGTTTTCATACACCGACAAGGTGTGGTAGAGGTTTTTGCCCAGTCCTTGTGGCATCCAGGCGATGCGCGGGCAGACGTCGCGGCGATGCTTCGGGTCGCGCATATCGCCGCCCAATACCATCACGCTGCCCTGCTCAATGACGCGGGCACCAGAAATCAACGACAACAAACTCGACTTCCCGACACCGTCAGGGCCAATCAGCCCGACCATACAGCGGGCCGGAATATCGAGAGTGATATTGTTCAGCGCAACGGTTTTTCCATAATGCTGGCTCACGCCCGCCAGTTGCGCGACAGGCGGGACGGGAACCAGTTCCAGATGCGTCATTGCGGCAACCTCACCGCCAGGTCTTCAGGCCACGGAAGTTCTTCATTCACCCGCACCCACGCCACGCCCGGCAAGCCAGTTTTGACATATTCCAGATGCTGCTGGAGTAATTCCGGTGGGATACGCGCTTTGACGCGGAACATCAGTTTCAGCCGTTCATCGCTGGTTTCGACGGTTTTTGGCGTGAACTGGGCAACGCTGGCGACAAAGCTGATGGTCGCCGGAATACGCAGATCTGGCGCGGCATCAAGGATCAGACGCGCTTCCCCGCCCAGTTTCAGCGTGCCAGCCTGTTCGGTTGGCAGGAAGAAGGTCATATAGACATCGCTCAGGTCGACCATATTCAGCACCCGACCGCCTGCCGCCAACACTTCACCAGGCTCAGCAACCCGATACTGCACACGTCCGTCGCGCGGGGCTTTCAGTTCACTATCGTCGATATCTGCCGCGATACGCCGTTCAGTGGCTTGTGCGGCTTCGACACGCGTTTGCGCCTGAATGATATTGGTGCGTGCCGCTTCTATAGCGGCTTTAGAGGCAGAAACCTGGGCTTTTGCCGATTCCAGCGCAGCACGGGCGCTTTCGGCAGCGGCGCGGTCATCATCCAGTTGTTGCGCAGAAATAGCCCCACTATGGGCGAGCGAGCGGGAACGGGTATGACGTTTGGCAACGGAGTCCAGTTCAGCCTGGCGTTGATTGACCAGCGACTGCGCGGCGCGAGTTTCACTTTGCCTCTGCTCCAGCAAGGCCCGGGCGGCAGCAACGGCGCTTTGTGCTTCTTTGATTTGTGCGATGGCTTCCAGCCGCTGCTCCTGCAACACGCGGGTATCCATTTTCGCCAGCACTTCACCTTCGCGGACAAACTGGCCTTCTTTCACCAGAATAGTGTCGATACGCCCGGCGATTTTGCTGGCGATATCCACTTCCGTCGCTTCAATGCGCCCATTACTGACGGCAAAACCTTCCGGCACACCTGTCGGGCGCAACAACCACCATGCCACGACGGTAGCAACCGCCAGAACCCCGACAACCCACCACGCCAGATGGCGTTTACTCTTATCCATAATCGATCCGCCATAATCCCTGTAAGCAAACGAAACGTGTTACAACTGCCACTGAACGACGTTCAGCGGATTCTTCCATCCGGGATAAGAAGGAAACGGCATATGCGGCCAGGGCGCTGCAAGATGAGCACCAACGGGGAAGGCTTAGTGAAAACGGGTAGTAATGTTGTCATCATCAGCATTCCTGGCCGTAAATGAAACACGCATACTCATAATTGAAATCAATTAAATACTAACAGTTATATTCATGTTGTCTATTTGATTACTATCAGCTTGTGATACACCACGATGTTCTACATTTCGATTACGTTCTTAACCAAAAATCCTTTTTACAGGTTCTCAGGTTGTGCGACATAAATTTTCACAACAGGAAATAATGTAACTATCACACAGAGTTATTATCCCTTTGAGTACGAATATTTCCCGAATGTGAATACGTTTTTTACGAAAAGGTGATGAATGAGAAAAGACTGCACCTTACGCAACGATGAAAATAAGAAAAATATATTAATTCAGAATTCATCGTAGGATAAATATTTAATTACCAGTGGATTTGCCCCTATATTTCCAGACATCTGTTATCACTTAACCCATTACAGGCCCGCTGCCGCAGATATTCCCGTGGCGAGCGATAACCCAACGCACTATGCGGATGCCATTCGTTATAATGCTC